>DATEMM010000061.1:0-3877 GCA_035275605.1 Pyrinomonadaceae bacterium | reverse complement strand
CGAAAGGGCCCTGGCGCGCGAAAACGGCGCGTGCTCGCGTCTCGGGATAGAGCTACGCAACGGGATGATCTGCTGGGCCTGGAATCGCGATGACATTAACCCGGCGGACGTCGTGGGCTCCGGCCAGTTCTGGACTTTGCGCCTGCCGCTTTCGACTGACAGATCCGGCTGGGGGTATATCAACCTCTACAGGGATTTCGAGAGCAAGGCTTTAATGCTCGACATCAACTACCTGTGCCAGCTCTTCCGTCGAGAGATGGCCGCCGCGGCGGAGCGCGTCCTAGGAGCAGCCCGGCAGGAAGAGGCTGTGACGGAACTCGCCATGGCCGCTTCCACGGGTGATTGAAGTGAGCGACTCTCTGGCGGGCGCGGACGTTCCCGCGCAACATGCGTCTTCCAACTCGCGTGCGTGGCGGGATAGCTTTGCGCGCCTCCTCGGCCCGATAGTCTTCTACTCGCTTCTCTCGCTCATAGCCCTCGTCGCCGTTCCCTACGGCACGGTCGAGCCGTGGTGGGAGGCTCTCTTCGAATGCGCGGTCTTCGCGCTCTCCGCGCTCTGGATTATTGAGGGGGCGCTCACGGGGCGCTGGTTCTTCAAAGCGCACAGAATCTTCCTGCCCGTGCTGCTCCTGGTTCTCTACGCCTTCATACAGGCGTGGCCGCTCTGGGGGAGTACGACCAATGGTGCGGGTCTCGAACTCTCTGGCGCGATCAGCGCCGACCCATACGAGACGCGGCGCTTGGCCTTTAAGCTCCTGGCGCTGGCTCTGGCGGGCATACTGCTCCTGCGCTACGCGTCCGAAGGGCGCAGGTTGCGTGCCCTCGTCTACACCATCATCGGGGTCGGAGTCCTGAGCGCCTTCTTCGGAATCCTTCGACAGACCACGCAGCACACGGAAGGATTCTTCCTGCCGTTCCTGTCACCCTCGGCTGGCTACGCCCAGTTCATCAATCGCAATCACTTCGCCTTCCTGATGGAAATGGCGCTCGGCCTGACTCTAGGGCTGGTGATCTGGAGAGGCGTGCGGCGCGACCAACTGTTAATTCACCTAGCCCCGGCTCTGCCCGTCTGGGTCGCTCTCGTTCTCTGTAACTCGCGCGGCGGCCTCTTCGCCATGCTCGCCGAAGTCCTCTTCCTGGCCCTGCTCTTCACCTTCGTGAGGTCCGGGCGAGAGAGTTCTGGAAGGGAAATGGAGGACGAAAACTTCCTGCGACGGCTCGGCCGCGCGACAGTCTTCCGCCCAGTTCTCATCGTGGGCCTGCTCGTCACTGTCTTTCTCGGCGCTGTGTGGATGGGAGGCGAGGCGCTTACCTCACGCCTGGAGAAGGTCTCAAGCGACGCGGGCGCGGCGGGTGACGGGGCGAGCCGCGCCGAGACCTGGCGCGCGACGTGGCGGATGATTAAAGATCATCCACTGACGGGTGTGGGTTTTAATGGCTACTGGGTGGCGATAACTCGGTATCATGGTGCCTCGGGGGAAGTGACCCCGCAGCAAGCTCATAACGATTACCTGGAGCTGCTGGCGAGCGGAGGTTTGATTGGCACAGCGCTCGCCCTGTGGTTCGTCGTCCTCTTCATCAAGGGAGTGCGCGCTCTCGGGCGCAACGCGGACTCTTTCCGGCGCGCGGCGGCGCTCGGCGCGTGCGCGGGGCTTTTCGGCGTCGCCGCCCACAGCATAGTTGATTTCGGATTGCACGTGACGATCAACGCGCTCATTTTTACCGCGCTCGTGGTCGTCGCCATTGCCGGGAGCCTTCCACAGCAGAAGAGAGCTCAAGGCTTGCCCGCTAACGCTTGAGCGAAACGGCTCAGGCGTGAGATTCGGCACAGCGGGAAAGTAAAGTGCGCCGCTTTTCTGCGGGAGAAAAACGTTGACCCGCAGGAACGTCGGGAGTAGACTACGGAGCCTCTAAGCCAGACGAGGCCGCCCTTAACCCAGTAAAGGAGATTTGGTCATGGCCGCAACACCCAGACGCTCACTTCAAATGACCGCGCTCGCGCTAGTCCTCTCCCTAGTGCAGGTCTACGTCGTAGGGGTCGCGGCGGCAACTCCGCAGGGAGACGTTCAGGGCAGGCTCACCACGCGCGGCAATCAGACAGTGACAATCAACGGGAATTCAGCGGGCAACGGGCAGACAGTAGCTTCAGGCGCGATGGTCGAGACGCCGGACGGAGTCGGGGCCACCGTCAACTTAGGCTCGTTGGGGAGCGTGGACCTAGCGCCCGGCACGAAGGCTGAGTTGACCTTCGGCGGCGGCCAGATCAGAGTGCATCTCATTCAAGGATGCGTAATCACCAGGATAAAGCAGGGCACTTACGGCGAGATTAATAACGGCCAGGAGAAGCTGACCAGCAACGACTCGAACCAAAAACAGGCGGCCACCTTAGACGTCTGCAATCCTGTGGGCGCGCCCGCGCCGATTGTTAACCAGGGCGCTGCCGCTAACGCAGGAGCGGGTGCAGGCGGCGGGGCCGCGACGGCGGGCGGTATCGGTAAAGGCTGGATCATAGTCGGGGCCGCGGCCCTCGCTACGGGGACGGCGCTGGCCATCATCGTCCCGTGCAGGCGCGGTCGCAACCCCAGCCCCGGCGAGCCGCGCGGCGTCAACGACGAGTGCCGCTGATTAAAAGCTCAAGCTTTCCTACATCTCGACCCCGTGCCTTTCCCTATAGGGAAGCGCGGGGTCATCCCTTTCCGCCGAACCTGGCCCTAAGACCTCTTTCCCTGCATTAAATAATGTCCGCCGAGCAGCATCCCGATTCTTCACTACACGCCTGGAAGAAGTCTGCGCTCCTACGCTATAGCCTGGCCGCCGTCGGGCTCTTCGTCTGTTTCTGGAGCATCTGGAGCGCTGGTCGAATGGGTTTGTCGCGCATGACGGCCAGCTACGCTTCGGCTAAGAACCTGATGCCCGCTGCGGACGAGGCAGTCAATCTCGGTCCCAGCGACCCGGAGGCTCATTACCTGCGCGCCTCCATGCTTACATCCTCCGGGAACTTAAGTGAGGGGATTCGCGAGTACGAACGTGCCGCTGCTTTGAGGCCGCTCGATTACGTCCTCTGGATGGCGCTCGGGAGCGCGCGCGACGAAAACGGCGACACGGAAGGAGCGCTCCTGGCTTTCAGAGAGGCTGTCCGCCAGGCACCTGCTTACGCTGAGCCCCACTGGCAACTGGGAAACGTGCTGCTCCGCGCCAACCGACCCGACGAAGCCTTCGCGGAGATGCGCTCGGCCGCCCTCAGCCGGCCCGTCCTTCTGCCGAACTTCATAGATTTAGTCTGGAGCACTGCGGGCGAAGATGCCCGAGAGGTCGAGCGCGTGATTCGCCCGGAGACAGATTCCTGGAGACTCATCTTGGCGCGCTTCTTCGTCAAGCGCGGGAAGGCTGGTGAGGCGCTCGCGCTGTATCGTGCAGCCGGTGAAGCTTCCGAAGAAGAGCGGCAAGCGCTGCTCAAGGAGTTGCTGGCCGCCAAAAAGTTTACGGAAGCCTATCAGGTCTGGAAGAGCGTGAGAGAAGAGAAGCGTAACGATTCAGCGACCGAGGAAGCAGCCGCCATCACCGACGGCGGTTTCGAGAGCGGGGCGAAGGTGAACGAACCCGGTTTCGGCTGGCAGCTTGTCTCCGGCAACCAGATGATTCGCCTCTCACTGGATGAGACGGAACCGGCCGCCGGGACAAAGAGCCTGCTGCTTGACTGGAGGGGGAACGTGGACGCTGCGACGCCCGTCCTCTCTCAACTCGTGCTGGTTGAGGCGGGCGCACGCTACCGTCTTCACTTCACTTTCCGCACAAAGGAACTGTCCACGGGAGGACCGCCCGTCATCGTCGTCTCTGATGCCGGGGGCACGTCAATGGAACTGGCGCGGTCCGAGCC
>DATEMM010000060.1:0-5619 GCA_035275605.1 Pyrinomonadaceae bacterium | reverse complement strand
GCTTTCATATGACGCCCCTTCGGGGCTTTATGACTTTCCAAACAGGCTCTGAGTACTCAGTTAAGAACTGTCTTTCTTTTACTCAGTACTCAGTACTCAGTACTTTTTTAATGATTGTTACTCTTCTGACAGACTTCGGGACGGCGGACTATTTCGTGGGCGCGATGAAGGGTGTCATTCTCTCGGAGAACCCGGAGGCGCGCGTGGTTGACGTGACGCACGAGATACCGCCGCAGGATGTGCGGGCGGGCGCGTTCACGCTGCTCGCCGTCTACGGAAGCTTTCCGCTTGGGACCATCCACGTGGCGGTCATTGACCCAGGGGTCGGCTCAAATCGCCGCCCCATTCTAGTCTCTGTGGGCGGGCAATTTTTCATCGGCCCGGACAACGGGCTCTTCAGCTACATCTACGAGCGCGAGCGGGACGAGCGCGTTTTTCATCTGACCGTTAAGGAGTATTTTCGCCCATTGGTCAGCGCGACGTTTCACGGGCGCGACGTGTTCGCGCCCGTAGCCGCCGCGCTCTCGAAAGGAGTCCGGCCCGAACAACTCGGCGAATTGATAACGGATTACGTCCGGCTGCCGTCACTTGGGCCAAAAGTTTTACCCGGAAAAGGCATAGAGGCTTCGATCCTTCACATAGACCGCTTCGGCAACTGCGTCACGAACCTCACGCCTGAACATCTCTCAGAAGAGATGATCGCTCGCGGCGCTCGCCTCCTGGTCAACGGCCGCGAGATAACTTCCTTCCGGCGCTTCTTCGCGGAGGGCGCGGACTCCCCAGGGCAGTTGTTCGCCATCTGGGGCAGCGCCGGATTCCTAGAGATAGCCGCTTACCAGGATTCCGCCGCCCGACTCCTCGACGCAGAAACCGGGCAGACGATAAAGGTGACTAATGATGAATGAAGAGTGAGGAGCTGCTGGATGGTGGATGGTGGATGTCAGTTCAAGCTTTTACCAGCATCCAGCATCCAGTATCTAACATCTGCTTTCTCTTCGCTTCTTTACTTGTCCTTTATGAGCGTCTTTGTTATCTTCGCAGTATCCCAAAATTAAAGGATTTCGATCATGGACAAAGTGAAAGAGGCCACTGCAACTGCCAGTGCCAGCACTGCCGGATTAAGGGGCGTTGTTGCCGCGAGTTCATCCATCGGCGATGTGAACGGTGAGAAAGGCGAACTCATCTACCAGGGGATTAACATCCACGACCTCGCCAACAATTCTACCTTCGAAGAGGTCGTTTTCCTGCTCTGGAATGGACGCCTGCCCAAGCGCGACGAGCTGGACGAGCTCAAGCACAACATCGACGCCAACCAGGAGCTACAGCCAGAGATTCTGAGCCTCATTCGACAGTTTCCGAAAGAGGCCGAGCCGATGGACACGCTGCGCACGGCCGTCTCCGCGCTCGCCTTCTATGACAAGAAAGCCAGGGACACTTCGCGCGAGAACAGCCTCCGCACGGCCACGCGGCTGACCGCGCAGTTTCCCACCATCGTCGCCGCCATCGACCGCCTGCGCAACGGGAAAGAGCCGGTTCAGCCCAGGGCGGGCAACAGCATCGCTACCAACTTCCTTTACATGCTGCGTGGCGAGATGCCCTCCGAGCAGGACGCGCACGTACTGGACGTCGCGCTCATACTCCAGGCCGACCACGAACTCAATGCCTCGACCTTCACGGCGCGCGTGGTCGCCGGTACGCTCGCGGACATGTACGCCTCCGTGACCGCCGCCATCGGTGCGCTTTCCGGCCCGCTGCATGGCGGGGCGAACACGAACGTGATGAAGATGCTGCTGGAAATCGGCGACGTCGAGAAGACCGAGCAGTACATCAAGGACGCGCTCACGGCCAAGCGGAAGATCATGGGTTTTGGCCACGCCGTCTACAAGACGGAGGACCCGCGCGCGACCAACTTCCGCCGCTTCTCGAAAGAGTTGGCCGAGCGCACGGGCGATTCCAAGTGGTACGAGATGTCGCTCAAGGTCGAGGAGACGATCAAGCGTGAGAAGGGGCTGTTCCCGAACGTGGACTTCTTCTCGGCTTCGACCTTCTACATGATGGGGATTCCGCTGGACCTCTACACCCCGATCTTCGCCATCAGCCGCATCAGCGGGTGGACGGGCCACATCCTAGAACAGTACGCGAACAACAAGCTGATTCGCCCGCGCGCCGAATACGTCGGGCCGAGAAATGTGCCTTACGTGCCGATCGGCGAGAGATAATTTTATAGTTCCGCAGGGACAATGTGAAAATAGCCCAGCCATTTATGGCTGGGGAATAGAGCCAATAAAAGGATTGAGTCCCGTAGGGACGACTGAACTAGATGATTCAGCCGTCCCTACGGGACTCAACTTCTTTCTATGCATTATGCCCAGCACTGAAGGGCCGGGCTATTTTCACGTCGTCCCTACGGGTCTTATCTGTTGACCGAAACCCCCAGTATCTTCGGGTTGTTAATAAAATCGCTCAATCTCTTCGGGCTGATCTTCACGCGTGCGACGACGGCGTCCGTGCGGTCTATGGTGACGACCATCAGCTTGATGTTCTCGCCGGCCTCGCGCGCGTAGACGTAAAGCTGCTCGCCGTCGCGCTCACGGACGCGCACGAGCGGGTGCCATTCGGGGCTGAGCGCGCCGCGCAAGACCAGTCCCAGCCCAGGGTCGTTAGCGCCTGCTGCGAAATCCAGCCCCTCGAAAATGGCCACCTTGAAGCTCTTGACCCCGGCGGGGCGGATTATCTTGACAAAGAAGTTGGCCAGGCCCAGGAAGGGAATGCTGACGCGCTTGGCCTTGTAGAAGGATTTGATGTGTTTGGTGACGGCGTCGAATTCCGGGTCGTCGGCACGCGCCGCCGGGGCCGAAGCCGCGAGCACAGTCATTGCTAGGACGAGAGCCACGAGCGGGTGTATGAAGACTCTCCTCTGTCTGGTCGTCATGGCTTCACTCCTTAGGATTTTTGTTGTCGCCGCCCAGGCTGATGTCAAGCGAGGGGATGCCGAACCTGCCGCTCAGCCTCCTGAGCTTGTCCAGGTCAATCGAGCCGATGATGTTGACGACCGTCAACTGCTTCGGCTCCGTCGCGATGACCGCGATGCCGCCGATCTGCTGGCCCTCCATGGTCATGTAGACCTCTACGTTCTCACCCTCGCGCTTACTCTTGACCCCGACCATCCTGGACCACCCCGGCGCGCGCAACTGCGTGCGGACGGATTCGACGTCTGAGAGAGAGTACTCGCCCTCTTTGTCGAACTCGAAGACTTTAACGTAGACGCCCTTGATGCCCATGACCAGTTCCTTGATGGCCGCCTCTTCGGGCTTCTTGTTGTTGAGGAACCTGACCGCCAGCTCCAGGAGCGCCCCGTCGAGCGTCACATCAACGGACTCGGCCGCGCGGGCTTCGAGCTTGTCCAGCTCGCCAAGCTGTAGCCGGACGGTCTGCGCACGGGCGGACAGCGTGGCCGCGACTGTGATGACGAAGAGGAGGGAAATGACCCTCAGCGATTTTGTCTTAACTAATCTCATAACTACTCCGTTCTCGGTTGATAATCTCTTTTACGAAATCGGGCTGCGCTCCTGGTGTGTCTGAACCTTCTTCTGCACCGTGTTCAATTTCTGACTGGTGATTTGCAGCGCCATGATGAGCTGCGCCTTGGCCTGCTCTCCCTCGCGCGCGAGCGCACGGTTGGTCGTGCGCGACTCAGTTCCAGGCCCGTCCAGACGCGCCATCAACTGACGCGGGGCTGTAGAGCGGCGAGGCGTTCTGTTGACCCTGGCGGCAGACGACGGCGAAGCAGAGGCTGGCACACTTTCAGCCTGGGCCATGTCCCCCGTAATCGGTTTGACGGGGTCGAGCGGGGGGCGCGGGCCTGAAACGATCTGTTGGGTCTGCTTCTCCTCGGACGCTTTGCCGGTCGCCAGCCCCTTCTCGCCTTCGGTAGACGCCGGGCGGCGAAGGCTCATCCAGAGGCCGCCTGCGAGGATGAGCAGCAGGAGCGATGCCGCGATGGCGAGCGCGGGCGTGTAGGTGCTGAGCCGGAATGAGCGCGTTGAGGGTTCTGCGGGCAGCGGAAGGGGCGCGGCCGGGCGCTTGAAGCGCAGTTGCCCGAGCCTCTCTTCCAACTGCTTGATGTCCGGGTCGGCTTCGCCCGATTTGTCCCAGAGATAATCTTCGTTCATGGCTCTTTCTCCGTTCCTAACTTCTCGCGCAGCAGCTTCATGCCGCGGTGCAAATTGACGCGAACGGACGCGGGCGTCAGTCCCGTGCGCTCGGCGATTTCCGGCCCGGTCATCCCTTCGACCAGGCGCAGGACGAGCGTCTCTCTGTAAGCTTCGGGCAGCGTGCGAATCAGCTCTAGCGCTTCGGCAGCTTCCGGGTCAACGGAGCTTCTCTGTGCCAGGTCTTCGGGCAGCTCCTCCGTCTCCCGTTTGCGCCGGTGAAAATCCACGGCCCGGTTGCGCGCGATCATCGCCAGCCAGCCGCCGAAGGCCCCTGCCTCGCGCAGGGTATGAATCCTTTTGAAGGCGACCAGGAAGACGTCCTGTAGGAGGTCGTCCACTTCGCCCCAGGGCACGCGCGCCAGCAGGATGCCATGCACCATCGGGGCGTACAGGTCGTAGAGACTCCCGAAGGCTTCGCGGTCACCGCGCCTGACGGCTTCGACGATGCGCGCGTCCGGCGAGGTCTCCAGGGCAGGCTGCGCCGCAGCGGACGCGCTCGGCGTCCCCGCCATGAAGAGTAGATTGGATGCCGTTCGAGACTCGCTCATGCGAGCACCCCGTCGGCCGTCTTGTTCATCTGCCTGCCACCCTTTTGAGGCAAAACTGCTGAGGGATAATGTCCTCTAGCGGGAAGAAACCGGATTATCTACCGCTCGCCTGATAAGACGCGAGGAAGGAAAGAATCGTTAACAATTTGTCGCCGGGCTAAATTCAACGTGCCGCTACGCGGCATATTTAGCAGCATCTCTTAGTTAATCCAGGGGAGTAGGCGGCTCCTGACCTGGCAATGGTGCTGGCCTTCTCGCCTGCGGCTCGAAAACCGGCACAGTCTGCGGATACATTGGCCGCACCGGATTCTCCTGATCTGTCAGACGCATCATCTCGTCCGTCGCCGAAACGAGGCGCGTTCGCCAGATGAAGAGAGTCGAGATGAGAAGCGCGATGGTGCAGGCCGCGCCGCCCTCTATGCCGTAGGAACTCCCTGTCAGCCACGCCGGACCCTGGTCACTCGCTCGCAGCAAGGGCTCAGGCGTCAGCCTCTCAATCCCGCTCACGGGCAAGCCCAGCACCGCTCCCATCGTCCAGTTCCAGGCCCAGTGTATTCCCAAAGGGAACCAGAGGCTGCGCGTCTTGAGATACGCGACGGCCAGCCACACGCCCGCAATCGCCGTGTTAGCGAACGTGAACCCGCGCACGACGTTCGGGTTTTCCAGGTGCCCCCACGAAAAGATGACGGAGGTGATGACGACAGCGACCCAGGCCATGTGCGAGCGCGCCATCGTTTGCAGCGGATAGCCGCGAAAGATCGCCTCTTCTCCGGCGGCGGCGAGGATGAAGATGGGAAGCGATGTCAGAAGCGTCTGCCCGACGGTCGCAAACATCAAAGGCGCGTTGATTGTAAATT
>DATEMM010000059.1:0-9569 GCA_035275605.1 Pyrinomonadaceae bacterium | reverse complement strand
TACATCGGCACCGGCATGGAGCAGGTGACGGCGCGCGATTCGGGCGCGGTCGTCGCGGCGCGGCGCGACGGCGTCGTGGACTACGTCGATTCCGAGCGCATCATCGTCAAGGCCGACCACAACGTGGACGGCACGATCTCGCGCGAGGTGACGGCCGACATCTACACGCTGATTAAATTCAAGCGCTCGAACCAGAACACCTGCATCAACCAGCGCCCAATAGTCCACGTTGGCGAGCGGGTCGCGAAGGGGCAGGTCATCGCCGACGGGCCTTGCACGGACAGGGGCGAGTTGGCGCTTGGCCGCAACGTGCTCGTGGCGTTCATGCCGTGGCGCGGTTACAACTTCGAGGATGCGATTCTGGTCAGCGAGCGTCTTGTGAAAGACGATTTCTACACTTCGATTCACATTGAGGAACTGGAGATCGAGGCGCGTGACACCAAGCTCGGGCCCGAGGAGATCACGCGCGACATCCCGAACGTCGGCGAGAACATGCTCCGCGACCTGGACGAGAGCGGCATCATACGCATCGGTGCCCAGGTCAAGCCGGGCTCCATCCTCGTCGGCAAAGTGACGCCGAAGGGCGAGACGCAGTTGACGGCCGAAGAGAAACTCCTTCGCGCCATCTTCGGCGAGAAGGCCGGGGACGTGAAGGACGCTTCGCTCGTCTCGCCTCCGGGCATCGACGGGACGGTCGTGGACGTTCAGGTCTTCACGCGCAAGGGCCAGGAGAAGGACTCGCGCTCGCAAAGTATCGAACAGGAGGAGGAGGACCGCCTCCGCCGCGACCTGGAAGACGAGATACGCATCCTGCGTGAGCAGCGCGACGCGCGCATCTACGAGCTTCTGGAAGGCCGCAAGCTGGCCAAAGACCTGATGGTCAACCGCGAGGTCGTCATCCCCAAGGGCGAGACGATCACGCGCGAGATGCTGGAAGGGATTGAGCCGAAAGTCCTGCGCAAGGTCGAGCTGAGCTCGACGCGCGTGGACGTGGCCGCGGAGATTAAAGAGTACGAGGAGCGCACCGAGCGGCAGATCAAGATTCTCTCGGACATCTACGAGGAGAAAATCGCGAAGCTCCGCCAGGGCGATGAACTGGCTCCGGGCGTCATCAAGATGGTCAAGGTCTTCATCGCCATGAAGCGCAAGCTTTCGGTCGGCGACAAGATGGCCGGACGCCACGGCAACAAGGGCGTCATCGCGCGCATCCTGCCCGAAGAGGACATGCCGTACTTGCCCGACGGAACGCCGGTCGAAATTGTGCTCAATCCTCTCGGCGTGCCCTCGCGCATGAACGTCGGCCAAATCTTAGAGACTCACCTGGGGTGGGCCGCGCGCGTGCTCGGCCTCTATTTCGCCACGCCCGTCTTCGACGGCGCGACCGAGCGCGAGATCAAGGTGAAGCTAAAGGAGGCTTCCACGCATCTGCGTGAGTCGAATCTGCCGGAGATCGTCAACGAGTCCGGCAAGACCATTCTCTACGACGGATTGACGGGCGACGCCTTCGAACAGAAGGTGACGGTCGGCTACATCTACATGCTGAAGCTTTCGCACCTGGTGGACGATAAGATTCACGCGCGCTCCATCGGGCCGTACTCGCTGATTACGCAGCAGCCGCTTGGCGGCAAGGCGCAGTTCGGCGGGCAGCGCTTCGGTGAGATGGAGGTCTGGGCGCTCGAAGCCTACGGCGCGGCGCACATCCTACAGGAACTACTGACGGCCAAGTCGGACGACGTGGCCGGGCGCTCGAAGATTTACGAGGCCATCGTCAAGGGCGAGGCGGACTTTGATCCGGGTCTCCCGGAGTCCTTCAACGTGCTCGTCCGCGAATTGCAGTCGCTCTGCCTCGATGTCGAGTTAATCAACAAAGACGGCGGCAACGGCGACGGCGATGGCGCGGGCACGGGCGAGGCAATTCTCGTCGGCGGCAGCGCAACGGAATAATTAAGATTGCGGAATGCGGATTTCGGATTGCGGATTGAAAAGCGGTTTGGTCTGTTCTTCAAATCCGAAATCCGCATTCCGCAATCCGAAATGGAGAAGAGATGTTCAGATTTCAAGAACAAAAGACACAACTTGCGCCAGATTTTGAAGCGATTCGGATTTCTCTTGCCTCGCCCGAAAAGATCCGCCAGTGGTCGCACGGTGAGGTGACGAAGCCGGAGACGATTAACTACAGAACGTTCAAGCCAGAGCGCGACGGCCTCTTCTGCGCGCGCATCTTCGGACCCGTCGCCGACTGGGAGTGCCTCTGCGGAAAGTACAAGCGCATGAAGCACCGCGGCGTGATCTGCGATAAGTGTGGCGTCGAAGTCACGCAGGCCAAGGTGCGCCGCGAGCGCCTCGGCCACATCGATTTGGCCTCGCCCTGCTCACACGTCTGGTTCTTCAAGGGGCTGCCCTCGCGCATCGGCCACTTGCTGGACATTCCGCTCCGCGAGCTGGAAAAGGTTCTCTACTTCGAGTCCTACATCGTCATCGATCCGGGCGACGCGCCCGTCAAGGAGCGCGAGCTTCTGACGGACGAGCGTTACCGCGAATTGATGCGCGACTATCCGGGCCAGTTCGTCGCCAAGATGGGCGCGGAAGCTATCAAAGAGCTTCTGACGATGGTCAACGTCGAGGAACTGGCGACAGAGCTTCGCACGCGCATGAAGGAGGAGACTTCGCAGCAGAAGAAATTGAAGTTCTCCAAGCGCCTCAAGGTCGCGACCAGTTTCTTGAAGAGCGGCAACCGTCCAGAGTGGATGATTCTGGACGTGATTCCGGTCATCCCGCCTGAGTTGCGACCCTTAGTGCCGCTCGACGGCGGGCGCTTCGCCACTTCGGATTTGAACGACCTTTACCGGCGCGTCATTAACCGCAACAACCGTCTGAAAAAGCTGATGGAGCTTCGCGCGCCCGAAGTCATCGTGCGCAACGAAAAGCGCATGTTGCAGGAAGCCGTGGACGCGCTCTTCGATAACGGGCGTCGCGGCCGCGTGCTCAGAGGCGTCAACAACCGCCCGCTGAAATCGCTTTCCGGCACGCTCAAGGGCAAGCAGGGCCGCTTCCGCCAGAACCTTCTGGGCAAGCGCGTTGACTACTCCGGCCGCTCCGTCATCGTGGTTGGGCCAGAATTGAAGCTGCACCAGTGCGGTTTGCCGAAGAAGATGGCGCTGGAGCTTTTCAAGCCGTTCATCTACAACCAGCTTGAGAAGCAGCAGCACGCCGCGACCATCAAGCAGGCGCGCGAGATGGTCGAGCGCCAGGAGCCTGTGGTCTGGGACATCCTCGAAGAGGTGATTCGCGAACATCCTGTGCTCCTGAACCGCGCGCCGACGCTTCACCGCCTCGGCATCCAGGCGTTCGAGCCCGTGCTGGTCGAGGGCAAGGCCATCAAGATTCACCCGCTGGTCTGCACGGCCTTCAACGCAGACTTCGACGGCGACCAGATGGCCGTCCACATCCCGCTCTCGCCCGAGGCGCAGATCGAAGCGGCCGTGCTGATGCTGGCCTCGAACAACATCCTGAGCCCTGCGAACGGGCAGCCCATCGCCGTCCCCTCGCAGGACATCGTTCTGGGTTGCTACTACCTGACGCGCGACAAGCCGGGCGCGAAGGGTGAGGGGCGCGTCTTCGCTTCGCTCGAAGAGGTGCTCCTGGCGCTCGACGCCAAGGAAGTGACGACGCAGACGCCCATCAAGCTGCGCATAGAGGGCGACCTGATTGATCTGACTCAGGAACACGACACGCAGGACGTGATGCGCGCCGCCGTTCAGGAGAACGTCCGCCGCGTCATCAACACGACCGTGGGCCGCGTCATCTTCAACGACCAGATTCCGCCGGGGCTGCCCTTCATCAACGGCACGCTCAAGAAGAAGGGGCTGCAATCCATCGTCAACTACTGCCACATTCGTTTGGGGCACGAGATGACGGTCAAGATGCTGGACGACCTTAAGAACTTAGGGTTCCTCTACGCGACGAAGGCCGGAATCAGCATCGGCATTGACGACCTGGTCACGCCGGAAGCCAAGAAGACTCTCGTCGCCAAGGCTGACAAGGACGTTATCAACGTCGAGCAGCAGTATCTCGACGGCGTCATCACGAACGGCGAGCGCTACAACAAGGTCGTCGCCATCTGGTCGGAAGTGACCGACAAGGTGGCGAAGGAAATGTTCAAAGCTATGGACGAGCGCGAGAAGAGCCTGGACGAGTTGAACCCGATTCTCGTTATGTCGGATTCAGGCGCTCGCGGCTCCGCGCAGCAGATTCGCCAGCTCGCAGGGATGCGCGGCCTGATGGCCAAGCCTTCGGGCGAAATTATCGAGACGCCGATTCGCGCCAACTTCCGCGAGGGGTTGAACGTCTTGCAGTACTTCATCTCGACGCACGGCGCACGCAAAGGTCTCGCGGACACTGCCTTGAAGACCGCCGACTCCGGCTACCTGACGCGGCGTCTGGTCGATGTGGCACAGGACGTCATCATCTCCGAGCCAGACTGCGGCACCTTGCGCGGCATCTCCGCTACGGCGATTGTCGAGGGCGGCGAGGAGATCGAGTCCTTGCGTGACCGCATCGTCGGGCGCACTTCTCTGGACGACGTGATCGACCCGGTCGAAGGGCGCGTCATCGTCGAGACCGGCGAGGAGATTGACGAAGACCTGGCCGCCGAAATTCAGCGCTCTGGCGTGCAGCGCGTGCGCATTCGCTCGGTCTTGACCTGCGAATCTCGGCGCGGCTGCTGCATCAAGTGCTACGGCAGAAACCTCGCCACGGGCAGGCCGGTTGACATAGGCGAGGCCGTCGGCGTCATCGCGGCGCAAAGTATCGGCGAGCCCGGAACGCAGCTCACGATGCGCACCTTCCACATCGGCGGCACCGCCCGCCTGGAAGAATCTTCCAAGCACGAGGCGCGCGTTGACGGCACCATCCGCTACGTCGAGCTACAGACCGTCAAGAACCGCAAGGGCGAGATCATCGCCATGAACCGCAACGGCGCTCTGACCATCATCGACGAGCGCGGGCGCGAGGTGGCGCGCTACCAGATAGTTTACGGCGCGCACCTGCACGTGCCGGACGGAGCGCGCGTCCGCCAGGATCAAATGCTGGCGACGTGGGACCCGTTCACCTTCGCCATCCTGACGGAAGTGGCCGGTCACGTGAAGTTCCAGGACTTGAAGGAAGGCGTGACCGTTGACGAAGAGGTTGACGAGGTGACGGGCCAGTCCCGCATGGTCGTCAAGGATTCGCCGGACGAGAAGAAGCAGCCGCGACTTGAAATCAGAAGCGGCTCGAACAAGGTGCTGAAGACTTACCAGATGCCTGTTCGCGCCAACCTGATGGTCGGCGACGGCGACGAGGTGGAGCCTGGCGACGTCATCGCCAAGATTCCGCGCGAGACCACGAAGACCAAAGACATCACGGGCGGTCTGCCGCGCGTCGTCGAGCTCTTCGAGGCCCGCAAGCCTGCCGAGACGGCCGTCATGAGCGAGATTGACGGGACGGTCAAACTCGGCCCCATCGCCAAGGGCAAGCGCAAGCTCATCATCGTCGGCAACGACGGCGAGGAGCGCGAGTACGACATCCCGCGCGGCACGCACATCAACGTGCAGGAAGGCGACCGCGTGCGCGCCGGCGAGGCCCTGATGGACGGCCCCCTGAACCCGCACGACATCCTGCGAGTGCTCGGTATGAACCGCTTGCAGGAGTACATCGTCAACGAGATTCAGGAGGTCTATCGCCTACAGGGCGTCAACATCAACGACAAGCACATCGAAGTGATTGTCCGCCAGATGTTGCGCTGGGTGAAGATTAAGGAGGTAGGCGATACGGAGTTCCTGCTCGACGAACAGGTGGATCGCTTCCGCTTCACGGACGAGAACGCACGCGTGACGGAGACCGGCGGGGAGCCCGCGCAGGCGGAACCCTTGCTGCTCGGCATCACGAAGGCATCGCTCTCGACCGATTCGTTCATCTCCGCTGCTTCGTTCCAGGAGACGACGCGCGTGTTGACGGAGGCCGCGATTTCGGGGCGCGTGGATTACCTGCGCGGGTTGAAGGAGAACGTCATCATGGGCCGCCTGATTCCGGCTGGCACAGGCATGGAGTTCTATCGCAACGTCAAGGTCGAGCGCGACGAGACCATTGACCAGGCCAGCCGCGACCGCGACCTGGAGGATTTCCCTGAAATCGTCGGCGGCGTGGACGTGCCGGAAACTGCACCGCGCGCGGCAGTCGCGGCGGGCGGCGACGGTGAAGCTGTAGACGAAGAGGCGTAATCCTCTACGCTCCAGAGGGAAAAGCTAAAGCGTGTCCGAGGTGAGAGCCGCCGGGCACAAGCTACATAAACGAGACCGGCGAGGGATTAATAATCCTCGCCGGTTTCGTTTTGCCGATAAGCCTTTGGTTGGGCAGTGGGCTTCTCGGAGCCGCCATCAGACGTTTCGCGTACCAGCGTGTTCAACGGCGCAGCGATTACCAGTTCGCCTTCATGGATGATTGCGACCCGGTTGGACTTGAGAGACAGGCTCTGACCCGGACGATCAACTACGCGCGTCTGGCCGATCGATGAGTACGGTGCGGTGCTGCTCGTCCACAGGTCAAGGTCGAATATCCGCTCGCCTGCATCGGTGTGCAGCATGAGCATTGACCCGGCCCGCGAAAATGCCCGCAAAGGCGCATCGAATGCCTCGCGGTGCTGGGGCAGGAGCCAGCGCGTCGTGAGGGAAACGTTCGCCTCTGCACCGGCATCCGGCATGTGCAGCACGAGGTCGGTCTCGGCATCGGTCACGAGCTCGATTGCGGCGCTGCCCTCGCTTAACGAGAAATCGTCTCGGGTGGCAAGCAGCGGGCCGTCGTCAGAAATCGCACGAACCTCAAGCGCTATATCCTCCGGCAGACCCTGAACGACGACTTGCCACTGGCGAATCGGATCAAAGCCCCAGTTATAGTCCGGCGGTGGTTCGACCCATCTCAGGTCATAGATATTGATCTCCCGACTCGGTACGCTCAAACTATCGCAAAAGGCGTCAATGAGGCTTTGCATACCGGGAAGCAATGACGTAACCGCCGGCAGCGGAGCGAGGGCATAGGCGCGTAGACCAGCGCTGGTGTGCAGAACGACAAAGCCCGCCTCGCCAGGGCGCATTCCAGAGGCCCTGATGTGGACGGGAAGTTTAGGCTGAGCATCCCAAGCATCTATCCAGCACTTTCCCACGGGCTCAGCGATGCTGGTTAAATAGACTACGACCGGCACCGCAGTACCCCCCACCTCGTCCGAGACGAGGACGTCTTGAAAGGTGAAGGCGTGATCCAGGGTTCGGTGCGAACAATTGACCTTGCTTGTCCATGCGCCCGTCAGAGGGCCGCGGTTGGGATTGAACGATGTTACGTGGGGCGGTGCAATTGGAAAGGTCGTGCCCCAGACGTTGAGGCCCGTCGGGCCGAGGGCAAAAGCCACGTTAACCGAGGCGGGAATCGGGTTAACGGGAAACGAGCCCGAATAGCTGACCGAACTGGAGGTACGCGAGACCTCTTTAAAGTCGTCAATCGATACTGAATCTAACTCCTCGCCGACCTGTTTGCGCACTACTTCGCCGACTGTAATGAGCGAAGCGATTGCCGCCGCAGCACCTAAGTATGGATTGATCAGACCGAGCGCGAAGCTGACGATACCCAAGTTTCCGAGCCAGCAGCGAAAGGCATCCCAATCCGAAGCATCGGTTTCAATCGTGAGGTTTATATCTAACTGATTGTTCCCGAGGTTCGCAACGAACTCAGCCGACACCGAGATGTCCGCCGAGATATCTACATCGTCGAAGAGACCTGGGCAAGCATCGATTTTTTCCACTCCCGCTCTGGCCGAGACGCCCCAGGCACCGCTTCCATGCTGAATCCATGATGCGGCGGGCGCATCCTCGATAGTCACGCCGTCCGGCGGGGGCGAGAGGAAGGCGACCAAAGGATTTAGAAACATTGCGACGAAGAAATCCGCAGGTATATACATGAGCCAGTTGGCCTGACCAACACCGAGCTCGACCTGCGTCACCAGCAGACGATTGGCCACCGGCTGTAGCGGATTATCGAGCGCCGATGTCGCAAGCCGAAGGACGACGATGGAATCGGCTGCGACGAGGGCGGCGGCCACGATTATTGCCTTCTTCGGGACGGGCAGAGGAAGCGTGGCGAGCGGCTGCGGCGATGCAAGCGCAACTGGCCGCTCTTTGCCCACACCAAATCCAACCAGGTGGAGCACCGCTTGATCCGTTGTCGCTCTCACCAGGAGCCATGCTGTTCCTGTCGTCGAGACGCCAGGAGTGTCGGGTTGTAATCTGATCTCATCCAGGCTGGCATGGGTCAGCACGACCGAGGATCGCAGCAGGAGGGTTCCGGGCGGCGGCGTAAATCCAGGAAAGCCCGCCTCGATTGAGGGCTCCCCTTGCCAGAGAAAAGTCAGGATCAAACGCTCGTCGCCAAGCGGCGTCAGGGTCGGAAAGGGGACTGCCCGTCCCGTCCTGGCGATGAGACCAACGGAACTCTCGAAGGCGGACTTAAGAAATTCGATTTCGATCAATGACATGGTCTAGCCCTTTCTCCAGTTACAGGAAATTCGATTTAGGGAAACATCCTTTGATTTCATCGCGGGCCGGATTACAATGCCGCCGCTTCAGTTAAGGCGAACTCATACTCCTTCTCCGCCGATTCGAGCCCACACTAATCGGCGGTGTGCTACAAGTCCTTTAAGAAATCTAAAAAAAAGATAAAAGCCGTTATGTCTGAGATATCTGGCCGGATATATGAATTTGGGGACTTTCAGCTAGACACCGCGGAGTCCGTTTTGCGGCGCGCGGGCGAGATCGTGCCACTGACGCCGAAAGCTGTACAGGCGCTCACGCTGCTGGTCGAGAGCGGAGGGCACGTGCTCTCACGCACCTCGCTGATCGAAGCCCTCTGGCCCGATGCGTTCGTCGAAGAGGCCAATTTGACCGTCACCATCTCGATGCTGCGCAAAGCGCTCGGCGAACATGAGAACAAGTTGAAATTTATCGAGACGGTCCCGAAGCGGGGCTATAGGTTTGTGGCGACGGTCAAAGCGATGAGCGTTTCAACCACGCCGTCACGAGCGGAAGTGGGCGACGCTTTACATCATGTGCCGGCGCCGGTAGCGGCTTCCGGCAGAAAGTGGCGATTGCCGCTTTTAGTCGGGGCGTGCGGGCTAGTGGCCGTGACCCTCGCTTACATCTTGTACAGCGTTATCGCCCGCCCGCCGTCGCCCTCTACTGACAAGCGCGGCGCGATGCGGCTCACGCAACTGACGGACGACGGGAACGTGCGCGACGTGACCATCTCGCCGGACGGCAGCTACCTGGCTTTCGTCCTGATTGAAAAAGGGCGGGAGGGGCTTTGGGTTCGTAACCTGGTGACAAATGAGAAGTGGCAGGTGCTGCCGCCGCAAGAGGGGATTTGTTGGGGGCCGCGCTTCACGCTCGACGGGCAGAACTTATATTACGTCACCACAGCACCTGACAGCACCATCAGCGTCTTGTACCGCATTGGCTTGCGTGGAGGCTCGCCGCAGAGAATCGTCG
>DATEMM010000058.1:0-11015 GCA_035275605.1 Pyrinomonadaceae bacterium | reverse complement strand
CCCGCGCCCCCTCGCCGTCGCGTCCCCTGCCCCGCTGAACGCCGTCGCCGCGGCCCCGGCAGACGCCGTGACGCCTTTGCCCGCGCGCCGCACGCGAAAGGCTGCGGGCGGCAGGTAGGTTAACCGCATGACAGTTAAAACCGGGCGTCGAGCTTGTGCCAGTCGCCCGGTTTTAGCTCCTCCCCTACATCGCCGAGCAACTTCTGATACGCGCGGAGCGTCCGACCAGGGACGCACGCGCCTGTGCCCGTCGCCAGTACTTGCCAAAGGCCGCGGGCCGCAGGCATACTCGCGCTGTCTACTGTTTTTATACGGTTGTTTCGAGCAATGATTCATTTCCGTTTCCCTTTCGCGTCCCGCGCACAGAAATCCCTTTGCCTTAGCTTCGCGCTCGTCCTGTCGTGCATCTTTCTGGCCCAGGCTTCCGCCCAGGCGCAGGTTGACGACCCCGGCGAGGTCGTCAAGGTCAACACCTCGCTGGTTCAGCTCAACGTCGGCGTGGTGGACGGCCAGGGGCGCGCCATCACGAACCTGTCGCGCAGCGATTTCACGGTCTACGAAGACGACGTGCTGCAACCCATCACGAATTTCGAGCCGGCGACTGCCCCTTTTAGCCTGGTCCTCCTGCTCGACCTCTCCAACTCGACGCGGACCTTCCGCGACCAGATCAAGATGGCGGCCTACCGCTTCCTGGACGCGCTCGCGCCCGAAGATCGCGTGGCCGTAGTCTCCTTCAGCGACAGATTCAAAATTCTGGCGAACTTCACGACCGACCGCCGCAAGATCGCCAAGGCCATCGAATCCGCTGAGGATAAGGGCGAGACGCATCTTTACAAGGCTCTGAATTTCGCGCTCGAACAGTTGGGCAAAGAGGGGCAACGGCGTAAAGCCGTCGTGGTCCTGACCGACGGGATAGATACGGAGATGCAGACTCAGGACAGGGCGACGGCGGCCAACGCTCACACTAACGAAGAGGCCATCGCGTCCGTCAAACCCGAAGTCAGCGCCTCGCTCAACACTGTGCTGCGCGCGGCGGACCGCCAGGGCGTCACGATCTACCCGCTGGCCCTGCCTTCGGGCGACCCCAAGCGACTGTCGTACCTGGTGCCGGTACAGGCTGCTATCTACAATTCTGCGCGTTCCCGCATGCAAGCCCTGGCGGACCGCACGGGCGGGCGACTGAACGAAATCCGGCGGCTCGAAGACATGGGCCGGATTTACGCTGAGGTCGCGGCGGAGCTGCGCACGCTCTACACGGTCGTTTACCGCCCGGTCAACACGGACAAGCCGTCCGGCCGCTGGCGCGCAATCCGCATAGAAGTCTCCCGCCCCGAACTAATCGCGCGCACTCGCACGGGCTACTACGGCCGCTAGAGCAATAAGCCCTCAGAATGAGCCAATTTTGATTGAATATACCTGCTTGACACTCATGCGCACCGACCGTATATTCTTTAGCCTGGTTTAGCCACTAGACATGCACCCGTAGCTCAGTTGGATAGAGTACATGACTACGAATCATGGGGTCGCAAGTTCGAATCTTGCCGGGTGCACCATCAACTTAAAAGAAGGGGCCACGGGTTGGCCCCTTCTCGCATAACGCCTCTTAAACTTCTCCCGGACAAGTCAAAAGCAAAAATCAATACGCCCGGCGGTACGCTGCCCCGCGCTACGCAGGCTCTATTCAGTCCGTGCCATCTTCCCCTGCGTCCCCGGTATGGGAAGCGCGCGCGCGCGGATGGTGGCGGTCGTAAGTGGCGCGCATGTGGCGGTCCGTGATGTGCGTGTAGATTTGTGTGGTCGAAATGTCGCTGTGGCCGAGCAGCGCCTGGACCGAGCGCGAGTCTGCTCCGCGCTGCAAGAGGTGCGTGGCGAAGCTGTGGCGCAGTGTGTGCGGCGAGACGTGATCCAGCCCCGCTCGCGCGCTGTAACGCTTAATCATCGCCCAGGCGAAGTTGCGCGTCAGCGGTGCCCCCAGGCTGTTCAGAAAAAGATGCGGATTAGTCCCCTTGCCCGAACGCGCGCGCACACCCGCGTACTCTTGCAGCCAGTGCGTGGCGCTCTTGCCGATGGGCACGCGCCGCTCCTTGCTTCCCTTGCCGTGACAGGAGACCAGGCCGGCGTCCAGGTTGACGTCCGTCCGTTTGAGGCCGACCAGCTCGGAGACGCGCAAGCCCGCGGCGTACATCACTTCCAGCATCGCGCGGTCGCGCACCCCTTCGTCTGTCCGGGTATCTGGAGCGGCCAGCAGGCGCTCCATCTCATCTTCGCTGAGAAAGCGCGGCAGGTAAGCGTTGAGCTGCGGCGTGCTGAGGTCTTCGGCCGGATGCTTCTTGATGTGCCCGTCGAGCATCAGGAAGCGGAAGAGGCCGCGTGCGGCGCTGACCGCGCGCGATACGGAAGCGGGCGACAGTCCCTCGCGCGAGAGGTCCGCAATCCACGCGCGCAGGTCCGTGCGCGCCAGGTCCTCGACCGCCTTGCCGCGCCCGTCGGCCCACTCCTTCAGCCGTTTGAGGTCACGCCCGTAACTCGCCAGAGAGTTCCGCGCCAGCCCCTTCTCGACCTGCATGTAAGTGAGAAATTCCCTGACCAGATCACGCATCTTTTAAAGGCAGGAGACAGGGGAAAGCAGAATCCAGAATTCAGAATCCAGGAGCCAGAATAAAAGAAAATCTGTCAAAGCGGTTCTCCGCCTTTCATTCTGAATTCTGACTCCTGGATTCTGACTCCTGCTTTTCCCCTCTCCTGCTCTTCCTTACTTTTTGTCTACGATGTCGGCCTTGAGACCGCCGAGCAGGGTGGCCAACTCGCCTTGCTCGACCTTCGGCACCTTGAACTTTTCGAGCGTCATACCGAGCAGCTTGACGGCCGTGTTCCAGTCGTCCTCTGTGATGCCGAGGCCCTCGTGCACGGTCCTCATGCTGCGGCCGATGTAGATGCAGGGGCCGCCCGTCGCCGCGCACAACTGATCCAGGACGAGCTGGCGGATTCGCTTTCTGGAATCCGTACTGACGCCGTTGAAGAAGCGCGTCAACTGCTTGTCCTCAACGAGCCGCTTGACGAAGTCGTCCGTCACTGCGGCCAGCGCGTCGTAACCGCCAAGCCGCTTGTACAAACTCTGTGCGGCACTCGTTTCCTGATGCGCAGCCTCCTGGGCGCGCGCCTCCCAACCGCAGCCGATCAAAAGCAGCAACGCGACGACCAGCCAGGGGGAACGATGGAAGCTCTTTTTCATAACTTCTCCTCTCCGAATCTAGGAAGCAAACTCCCGGCCCCCATGCTTTGCGGCCCCCTGACCGGAGTGTTCCTGGTTTCGCCGGTACAGGGTGTAGCCGAACCAGAGGCCGTAAAAGAACAGTAGAAATACGGAGGCGGCAATCACCGCGGATTGTGCCGACTCTGTGATCTTTCGCACGATGATGTAGAAGTCGCCGCAGACGCCCAGGGCCAGAGGGACCATCGCGGCAATCAGCATGCGGCTGGCGAAGCGATGAAAGTGCTCTGTCTCTTCGCCGCGCTCGACGATGCGATGATAGGCCGCGGGCGTCATCAAAAGCACTATGCTGACGGCTACCAGCCCCAAGCTCAAGAGATGCACGTACCTCGAAGAGATTGGCAGCTTCTCGAAGGACTCCATCAGCGTCGTGACGAACTGAAAGCCGAGCAGGGCCTGCGCGCCTGGGAGCACCACCCTGCATTCGGTCAGGACGTGCTTGATCTTGTCTTTCACCTTCGATTTATCCGACCCGGAATCTTCTTCCCCCTGTTCCTTCATCTGTTCCTCCTTGATCTCGGGCTCACGCTCGCCCCTGCGCTTGAGCTCCAGTGCGTACCAGAAAAAGAGTGCCAGCAGCGTCGCGGCTGTCCCGGCCGCCAGGGCCGCTGCGCCGCGACCAAACGTTCTCTCGCCGGCGGCGTAGACGTCTATGCCGAGCGCGACGGCGAAGGGCAGCAGAGCGTAATTCATGACCTTCGTCGTGAAGCGGTGCAGGCTGTTCGAATCCTCACCCTCTCCGACCAGGCGATGGAAGGCTCCGGGCGCGAGCAGCAGGCCCAGAGCACAGAGCATGAGGGCGAGCGCTCCCATCTTGAGATACTGCGACGAGAGCGAAAGCTTCTCGAAACCGGGCTCGAAGGCGGAGCGGAATTGAAAGCCCAGCAGCACCTGTGAGCCGAGCACCAGCATACGCCCTTCGTCCAGCGCGTTCTGTATCTTGTCCTTCAGTTCACTCATCTCAAAAACCCCCTCGCTCGATAATCGCGCACATTCTCTAACCTTGCGCCCGCCTGTGCAAGCAAATTCTACTGAGCGCGGCAAACATTTATTCAGGTCCTCGATTGAGCGCGCCTATGTTCGTCTGCGCCGACTGGCGGGGCTTGAAACTTTCTCTTTGCCGGCGACGTACCTTCGCAGCCGTTTAGGGGGAGCCTCAAGTCCGAAAGATTTCACAACGGAGAGTCTGGAGAAGCTAGCATGAACACAGAAGTCAAGTTTCGTCTGGCCGGGGGAGCGCAGCCGCTCATCCTCGTCCCGGCCAGCGTCAACGAGAGCGAGCCTCACGAATTTATCCTAGATACGGGCGCAGGCATCTCTCTGCTCACGCCGGAGCTGGCCGAGAGATTCGGCGTGGCCGCGACGGACTCGAAAGAAGCTATGGGGGTGGGAGGCAAAGTGACCATCTCGCTCGGCGTCGCGCGGCTCCTTGAGGTCGGTGAGAGCAGGGTCGAAAACATTCAGGTCGCCATCACGGACGAGCTGCACAGAATCGGCGCGGTCATAGGAGCGCGCGTGGAAGGCAACATCGGCTACAACTTTCTCAAAGAGTTCAGCCTGACGATTGACTACCAGAGCAGCACGCTCAGCCTCACACGGGTGAGCAAGGAAGCGAGCGGGGCGGGGGCGGCCGCGGCTGGTATGAGGGCGACAGCCACGGCCGCGCGGGCGGAGTTGAAGTTCAAACTGGCACATCCCTCCAAGCCCCTCATCCTCCTGCCCGTCTTCATCGACGGCGGGGGGCCTTACATCTTCGCCACGGACACAGGGGCCTCTTCCACGGTCGTCTCACCCGAGTTGGCCGAGATGCTGGGAATCCACAGAACAGACATCCCGGAAGTGACAGGGGCCGGGGGCGCTATGCAGGCTTCGACCGGCGTCCTCAGGTCGCTCGGCGTGGGCGACGCCCTGGTAGAGAACCTGCCGGTCGTCATCGTTCCTTCGCTGGGGATGATTAGCCAGGCCGTCGGGACAAAGCTGGACGGAATCATCGGCTACAACTTTCTCAAAGAGTTCAGGGTGACGATTGATTACCCGAACGAAACCCTGCGCCTGGACTAACGCCGACGACGCACAGGTGCCACGCGCGCTTTGCTCCGCGCGCCGCTCGCGTTCTTTCGCGCGGACATCTGCCCCTGCATCGCGGGCGGCTTATCCTGGCTGACGGTCTCTACGCTCTGCTGTTCGATCAACTGCGCCTCATTCACACGGTCAAGCGCCGGAAGAGTCTTCATAGCGCGCAGGGCATCAGCGTTCTCCTGTACTAGCCGTCTGCTCTGCGAGCGCGACCAGTTCCAACTGCGCCAGTCCACGCCACCTTGCGCCTCCCGGTTCCTGAGCAGGTTGGCGGCGAGTGCAGTCCGGTCCATCTCATTCAAACTCGCTAACGCTTCCATCAGCGCGGGTGTGGCGTCGGCGCTCAGGCTGGAGGCGTAGTTGACGTCGAAGAAGCGCCCTTCGCGCATGTGCGCCATGTTGACGCGAACGATTAGCGCGTCAGGGTTGATGACGTGCAACGCGGCGATGATCAATAGACCGGCGACGAGCGCGCCGCAGGCGAATTGCTCGCGCCGCCCGCGCAGGGCCGTCGCGACGAACCAGATGAAGACCAGGGCCAGCCAGGCCATGAAGGCTGTCGTGTAAAGCCGCTGCTCCGTCAACCCGTACTCCCTCTGGTAGAGCAGCATGCGCCGGACGGCCGAGGCCATCATCACGAAAAGCAGGAAGACCTGCGCTCCCGCCAAAAGACGAAAGACGCGCTCGTGCGCCGCGTTACCTTTGCGCAGCAGCCAGTGCAGGCCCAGCAAGAGAGGCAGCACGAGCGCCGCCACCGTGACCAGCTCGAAAAAGCCTCGCCGGTAATACTCCGCGAAAGTCAGCCCGTCGGAACCCTGAACCAGGGACGCGTCCCCGAAGTAGTAGCGTAGCTGCGACAGGACAAAGGTTAGAAAGAGCAGATTAAGGAGCCCTAGCGTGACGCCGACCTCGACGATGCCGAGTCTCAAAGGCTCCGCCTTGATTGCCAGCGGAGGCGCGCTCAAACTCAGCGGCTCTGCCACGGTGTTTCCGACCTGCTGCGCGTAGACTGGCGGCACGACCCGCCCGTCCATCATCTTCACTTCCCTACCGAGCAGGAGCCCGCGCAGGAACCCGCCGGCCAGCCAGGCCAGGGCGAACGCCAGCAGAATATGGCCCAGCGCCTCTTCGTGATTGCCCCCGAAGAGATCGCCGACCAGTCCGGAGAAGGCTGCGTCCGCCGACATGAGCAGCCCGCCGAAGAGTATGAGCGGCGGGAGGGCCATGACCGCGCCGAGCGCTATGGCCCTGAAGTGTCGCGTCCATTTTGAGCGCGGGACCTGCTTCCACTGCACGTCCATCAAGAGCGCCGGGAAGCCGAAGAAGAAGGCGTTGACGCCGGCCGTCGCCAGCGCGAGCGCGTACTCGGTCAGGCCCGCCCGACGAAGTTGTCCGCCGCGCGCGCGCCAGGCCATCAACGCGAGCGCCGTCAGCATCCCCACCCCGGCCAGAAAATTAAGCGCCAGGGAGTCGCGCCAGGCGAAAGCCGCCGCGCACAAAAGAATCGTCACGAGCAGTAGATGGCTCTCACCCGAAAGAGCGCGCCTCCTGTGCCAGCGCGCCAGGAGAGCGACCATCGCGGCGACGATGGCCCCCACCCACAACAGCACGTTCAGGCCCCAGGGCTGCGCGCGCATCAACGCGTCGCCCAGCACGCCCAAAACGAGTGCCGCCTGCAAAACCTTCATTCCCTGCTTTGTTCTCTCACTCATCTCACTAGTCACCTCTTGAGCCTTAAATGCCTCTGCCCGACGGTTCCGAGCCGAAACTTCGTTTCCCTGTGCTGGGCCTCCGAATCCCGAAGCAAGGTAAAGTGCTTTACACCACAAAGCAGCCGGGCAAAAAAAAGCGCCTCCCGGTTTTTAAGAAGGGGGGCGCATGGTCTTGATCAACGCTTCCATGTGGTTGAGATACTGTTCGAGGGCGCTGCGGCCAGTCTTCGTCAACTGGTACTCGGTCTTCGGCGTGCGCCCCTCGAAGGATTTAGTGCAGGCGATGTAGCCCGCGTCCTCTAATTTCCGCGCGTGCACGCTCAGGTTCCCGTCGGTCGTCCTCACCAGCCGCTTGAGGTCGTTAAAGGTCAGCGTCTCGTTGACGGCCAGCGCGCTGATGATCCCCAGGCGTGAACGCTCGTGTATGAGACGCTCGAACTTCTGGTGCGGCGCGCTCTCCCTTTCGTCGTCAGAGACGCTCTTGAGCTTGCCCTCGGCCGATACTACCGCGCGCCCCTTGCGCTCCGGTTCCTTCTTTAAAGCGTTCTGTCTAGCCACCGTGCCTCCTGGCGATAATCAGGCCGAAGATGATGTGCAGGCCGCCAAAGCCCGCGGCCATCAGGTAATTCTCCCAGGCCGCCGGGACGAACAGGGCAATCGTGCCGAGCAGCATGAAGCAGAGTCCCATGACGGGAACGATCTTGACGGAGAAGGCCCCGCCCGTCACCGCGCCTGTGCCATAAAGCAGAAGCCAGGTCCCCGGAAGGGCGCTCAACGCGCCTGCTCGAAGGAGCACGATGGTCAGCAGCACGCCGACCAGGATGGGCGGCGAGTAGCTGAGAGCGACCTTGCGTCCTGGCCCAGAAAGAAGCGGCGTCTCCGCCTTGCGTGCCTTGCGGTCCATGGCCCAGCCGCCGATAACGAGCGCGAGCAGCGCTTCCACGACCCACGTGACCAGCCAGAGATTTCGCGAGGTCTGCTGCGCGGCGACGATTGAGGCGCAGAGCGCGGTCAAGCCCATCAGCACGCCGCCCCAGCCAGGGACGGCCGTGAACGAAGAGGCGCGCTCCATTGTCTCGCGTATGAAGCGCAGATTATCCATCGCGCGGTCGTGCAGCGCCGGGGGCTCCTCCGCAACGCGCGCCGGAAACTGGTGAATCGAGGCCATGCCACGAATCATACGCCCGGATTTTAATTTGTCAAGAACTTTATTTCATAAAGCACCACAACCATCCAGAGGTATGGAATGAGGTTGAGAACAGAAAAGAGCCTGGCCTGGCGTGAGAGAGCCGGGTCTAGGATTTCACTGAAATTGAATGGTCGAACACCTCTAGGGGAGCAGCAGGATTTTACCTGTCGTCGCACGGCCTTCAAGCTGACTGTGTGCTTCGGCGGCTTCGCCGAGCGGAAATGTTTTCTCGATCCGCAGCTTCAATTCGCCCGTCCTGATCCAGTTAAGCACATCCCCTGCGCGCCAGAGCAGTTCTTCCCGCGTCAGGGTGTACTGTGCCAGCGACGGCCTGGTTAAATAGAGAGAGCCTTTTTGCGCAAGCAGCGCCGCGTCAAAAGGCTGCACGCTCCCGCTCGATTGGCCGAACAGGGCCAGCACCCCGCGCGGCGCAAGTGAATCCAGGCTCTTCATAAAAGTAGTTTTCCCCACCGAGTCGTATACAACCTGCACGCCACGACCCTCGGTCAGGCGTCTTACTTCCTGCTGAAAATCCTGCTCGGTGTAGAGGATGACCTCATCCGCGCCAGCCTCCATCGCAAGGCGCGCCTTCTCCTGTGTGGACACTGTGCCAAAGACGCGCGCTCCGGCTCGTTTGGCCATCTGGATGAGCAGTAAGCCCACGCCTCCGGCAGCAGCGTGGACGAGCGCCGTGTCGCCGCTCTTAAGAGGATAAGTAGAGGTGGACAGGTAATGCGCCGTCATGCCCTGAAGCATCGACGCCGCGCCCGTTTGCGCGTCTATTCCTTCGGGCATCTTCACCAAACGCGCGGCCGGGACCGCGGCATACTCCGCGTAAGAGCCTACGGTCATCGCGTAAGCTACGCGGTCGCCAATCGCAATGTCGCTCACTTCAGAGCCGATTGATTCGACCGTGCCCGCCGCTTCCATCCCAGGCGTGAAAGGAAGCGGGAGCGGGTAGAGACCCGTCCGGTGATAGACATCTATGAAATTAACGCCGATGGCATCTATCTTGACGAGCGCCTCATTCGGTTGAGGCAGAGGCTTCTCTATATCCCTGTAGACCAGTTGGTCAGCGCCGCCGTAAGATTCAACCCTGATTGCTTTCATGGTCTGATGGTCTCCAATCCTTCATCGCCGAAGAGAAAACGTGAGAGGCGCGCGGTTCATTTCGGCCGACCGAAGCTATCCGAGGTGAAGCTCGACCCTAATGAACGGGACGATACATCTATACTTTCGCGTTCGAGGTTAGATTCGCTGCAACTCTTCGAGCGTTCGGTCGTTCTTGACGTTCCCAGTGTTGAGCGTTGATTTCGGCTCCAGCAGGATGACGTGGACTTCCTCTTCGGCGACAGGCATGTGCTCTACGCCGTGCGGGATGATGACGAACTCGCCCTCCTTGAGGTGCATGTCGTGGTCGCGGAATTTGATGAGCAGGTTTCCTTTCACCACCAGGAACATCTCGTCTTCGACGTCGTGGTGGTGCCAGACGAACTCGCCCTTGAACTTGACCAGCTTGACGTAGGTGTCGTTGACCTCGCCCGCTATCTTGGGGCTCCAGTGTTCGTCGAAGAGGCTGAACTTCTCGCTGAGATTTACTTTCTCCATCACAAGTTCCTTCCGCCAAAAAGACAAGGGGAAAATATCAGGCTGGGCTTGAACTGTTTTTAAGGAGCGGAGATCGTTCCGTCCGCGGCCACGTTGACGGCCGTCGCGCCGAAGTCCTCTTTCGAGAGCTGGCGGACGACGTTGATAATCGTGTTGCTCTTATCCGGGCGCGGGCCCGCCTGCCCCTCCTGCGCGAGCGGGTGAATTCGCCCGCCGAGGAATTCACCGTCCGGGCCGATGTTCGTTTCCAGAATCAGCGAGAGCGCGGTCGGCCCGGCGAACGGGAAACGGTAGAAGGCGAAGTTGCCCAGCGAGTAGACGATCAGCCTGTCCTTGTAGACCTCCATCCCGCGAACCACGTGCGGCCCGTGGCCCAGCACCAGGTCTGCGCCCGCGTCCACCACTGCGCGCGTGAACTTGCGCAGGTCGCCGCGCGCCCCGCCCAGGTAGGTCTCTGAGCCGTAAGGCACGTGCTGGGCGGATGAGCCTTCGGCCCCGCCGTGGAACGAGACGACGACGATGTCGGCCTTGCGTGCGGCATCCGCGACGACGCGTTTGGAATACTCCACGTCAATCAGGTTGAGCGAGACGGGGTTGGTCGCGAAGGCTACGAAGACGATTTTCCGTCCCTTGACGTTAAGGGACGGGATGTCAACAGTGTCCGCCCCAGCGTGGATGATGCCGATGTTGTCTAAAGTCCTGCGCGTGCTCGCGCGCCCTTCGGCCCCGTAATCCGAAGAGTGATTGTTGGCCAGGCTCACTATGTCGAAGCCCGCGTCCTTGAGGTGCTTCGCGTAGCGCGTCGGCATGCCGAACGTGTAACAGAACTTTGAATTAGGGCCGCACTTGGTCTGCACCCCGCCGTCAATCATCGCCCCTTCCAGGTTGGCGAAGGCTATGTCGGCGGAGGAGAGAAGCGGCGTCAAGCCGGAGATCATGTCCGCGGCGTCGTTGACTGGGAGGCCGCGCCCCTGGCTGGTCGAGCCGAGCATGGTGTCGCCGACGGCCATGATGGAGATCGAATCTGTTGGAGTGGGCGAGACTTTGACGACGGGCGCGGCGGCGACGGATTCCGTGCGGTCGGCTTCGGCCTTGCTGTTCTTACAGGCCCCTGTGCCAAGCACAACCAGCGCCGCGCACAGCAGAAGGAGGAGGGGGA
>DATEMM010000057.1:0-10679 GCA_035275605.1 Pyrinomonadaceae bacterium | reverse complement strand
GTCGAGGGCATCGTCTCGATTTCGGAAATCACGCCTGACATTTTTCAGTTGAACGTGGCCTCGCCCGAGAGAGCACGCGCGGGAACGCGCTACCGCGCACAGGTGCGCACCGTCCACCCCGTCACGTCGCGCCCGGTCAAGGGCGTCTCCGTCGAAGCGAAATTCGAGTTTGACTCAGACGACAACCTGCCGGACATGAAAGTCACAGGCGTGACGGACGAGAACGGCTACGCGGCGCTCGATTTTGATCTCCCGCTCAAGATCGAAGGCGACTCGGACCTGGACCTGGAAGTCGTCGCGCGTCGCGGCGGCTTCACCCAGGAGGCGGACGACGAGATAGAGATTGACCGCCTGGCCCAGATGTACATCACTACGGACAAGCCCATCTACCAGCCAGGCCAGGTGCTGCACGCGCGAGCCCTCGTCTTCGATTCGCAAAAGCGCGCGCTGGCCGACACCGACGCCAAGCTCGAAATTGTAGACCCGGAGGATCAGACCGTTTTTTCCGCCGACCTCAAGACCTCCCGCTTCGGCATCGCCAGCGCGGACTGGGCGATCCCTGACCAGATACGGCTCGGCGACTACAGCATCACGATTGACATAGACGGGGATGACGACGGCGCGCGAGGCTACGCGCGCGTCAAGGTCAGCCGCTACGATTTGCCGAACTTCACCGTCAACGTCAAGCCGGACCTTCCCTACTATCTGCCGGGCCAGGACGCGTCCGTGGAAGTCCGCGCCGATTATCTTTTCGGCAAGCCGGTCAAGCGCGGTCACGTCCGGCTGGTCCGCGAGGAAGAGCGCCGCTGGAACTATCCCGAGCAGAAGTGGGAGATGGAAGAGGGAGAGGAGTTCGAGGGAGAGGCGGACGAATCTGGCAAGTTCGTCGCCCGCATCGGCCTCGCTAAAGAGCACGAAGAGCTGCAAAAGGAGGACTACTCCCGCTACCAGGACCTCTCCTACGCGGCCTATTTCACGGACCCGACGACCAACCGCACGGAGCAGCGACGCTTCAACCTGCGCCTGACCAAGAGCGCGATTCACGTCTATCTCATCGAAGACGAATCGCGCCAGGCCAAGGATTTCCCCCTGCACTTCTACCTCTCGACATACTACGCCGACGGTGCGCCCGCCGAGTGCGAAGTCGCCATCAGCGAGAGCGTCACGTCGAAGACGGCCGACGGCTCCGGCCTCAATTCCTACGAGCAGCCCCTTCGGACCGTCAGGACGAACCGCTACGGCGTCGCCGAAGTGAGCGACCTCGGTTTGACGAAGGCGGCGGGCGACGACACGGAAGCGACGCTCACCTTTCTGGCCCACGACGCGCGCGGCTCCTCTGGTCGCCAGACCAACAGCTTCTGGTACAGCGACAACTCCATCATCCGCCTCGAAACCAACAAGATGTTTTACCGCGCGGGCGAGCCCATCCGCACGCTCATTACCGGGAGCGAGCCGGAGATGAAAGTGGTCTTTGACGTCTGGCAGGGGGCGGCGGTGCTGCGCTCGCAGGTCGTCCAATTGCACGAAGGCCGCGCTTCCATCACCGTGCCTTACAACAAGGCGTTCAAGGACGGCGTGTCGCTCAGGGCTTTCTCTTACTCGGACCTGGATTCCCAAAGCCGCTACAACATCCCAAGGGCCTCGCGCCGCGTGCTTTATCCGCGCCAGCGCGACCTCCAACTGGACGTGCGGCTGGACCAATCAACCTACAAGCCGGGCGAAGAGGCGCACGCCTCTTTCACCGTGCGCGGGCCGGACGGACGCCCCCTCGAAAGCGCGCTCGGCGTCGTCGTCCTGGACAGGGCCGTCGAAGAGCGTGCGCGCACGGACGAAGAGTTCGGCCCGGCCTACGGGTTTTATAACGCCTATCGCAGCCTGAGCGGCTACGAGGGCGAGATGTCCGGCCTGACCGTTGAGGACTTTTTCAAGCTCGATATGGCCAAGCCTGTCCCGGAAGGGATGGAGCTGGTGGCGAAGATACTGTTGCGCGAAGATGGCTACACGCCAAACGTCTTTGGTGGCCGCACCTACTCGCTGGATCAGCGCGAGGTCTTTTCCAACCTCATCGCCCGCCAGGTCAAGCCGATGGAGGAAGCACTGGCCACGCGCTACTCCATGAAGATGGAGTACCCTGGAGACGAGGCAGGCTTGCGCCGCCTGCTGGCAGAAGCGGGTCTGGACTTCGGCCAGCAAAGAGACCCCTGGGGCACGCCGTTTCGCGCCGCTTTCAGCATCGAGCGCCAGTCGGACGAGCTCAAGGTGACGAGCGCAGGGGCGGACAAACGTTTCGACACGGACGACGATTTCACGGCCACACGCCTTCAGTGGCCCTATTTCCGCCCCACAGGCGAGACACTAGACCGCGCGGTTGCCGGGTATCACAAACGGACTGGCAATCACGTCCGTGACGCCGCGACGACCGAAAGCGAGCTGCGCGCCCAGGGCCTGGACTTCACGGCGCTTCGCGACCGTTGGGGCAAACCCTACCGGCTGGAGTTCGAGACGTCCGGCACAAACTTCACCGTCGCGGTCAAGAGCGGTGGGCCAAACGGAAAGTTCGAGACCGCCGACGAAGATTCGTCCGACGATTTCGTCATCTGGACCGCCTTTAGCGACTACTTCGCGGAGAAGCGCGCCGAGGTCTCGTCGGCGCTCGCAGACCACCTGCGGCTGACGGGTCTCTTCCCGCAGAACGAGGAGGAGCTGCGCGCGCCGCTGGAAAGAGCGCAGGTCAACCTGGAGGCCGAGCGCGACCCTTGGGGGCGAGGCTACTACACCACTTTCACCAACGACCCGCGCTACGCCGCAGGATTCAGCGTCCGTACTTACTCGACCTACGGGGACGCGACGAAGCAGGCCCGCGAGGCTTCGCCCTCGACGCAGCCCATCAACCTGATTCGCTTACGCAGTCTAGGCGCGGACGGGCAACAGGCGACCGCGGACGACTTCGACGTGGCCGCACTCTCGCGTAAAGAGATAGAGTTAATCAGCAAGGGCCAGCAGCAGCCTTCGCACGCGAGCGTGGTTGTCATTCGCACAGGGGAAAGCGGCGCAATCATCGGCACGGTCACAGACCCCAATGGCTCAGCCATCCCGAACGCGATGGTGACAGCCACGCACGTCTCCAGTTTCGCCACCTACACCGCCACGACGGACGACGAGGGGCGCTTTCGCCTTGGCAACCTGCCCGCGGGCTTCTACAGCGTCAGGTTCGTCGCCCCAGGCTTCATGGACTACGTGGTCAGCCAGGTTCCCGTGCGCTCGTCCAACGTCACGCGCCTGGACGGTAGCCTGAATGTCGGCAACGTCACCGAAACGGTGGAAGTGACGTCCGCGGGCGGAGCCACCTTGAACACGACCAACGCGAGCGTCGCCAAAGTAATCAACAGCTTTCAGCTTGACGGCGTGGAGAGAAACGGACGCGCGCAAATCTCCACGCCGCGGCTACGCGAATATTTCCCGGAGACTTTAGTCTGGCAGCCTTCGCTCGAAACTGATGCGGGCGGGCGGGCGCGGCTCGACTTCAAATTGGCCGACAGCATTACGACCTGGAAGATGGCCGTCATCGGCTCGACAGCGGACGGCGAGGTCGGCGTCGTCGAAAAAGAGATACTCGCCTTCCAGCCCTTCTTCGTCGAGCACGACCCGCCGCGCGTCCTGACCGAAGGCGATGAGATAGAGCTTCCCGTCGTCCTGCGCAACTACCTGGATAAGCCGCAGGCCGTCGAGGTGGAGATTAAGCCCGAGAGTTGGTTTGCACTGAGTGGCCCGGCGCGCAAGCGTGCCGAGGTCCCTTCGGGCGAATCCTCGCGCGAGACCTTTAACTTCCGCGCCATCAGTGCTGTCCGCGATGGCAAGCAGAGGATTACGGCCACGGCGACGGACGCTAGCGACGCTATCGAGAAACCCGTCCTAGTCCACCCGGACGGCGAAGAGCGCGCCGTGACGGCGAGCCAGATTCTAGGAGACTCGACGGCGCTGGACCTCTCCATTCCAGAGGACCTCATCAAGGACTCGCTCCGCGCGGACTTGAAGATTTACCCGAACCTTTTGTCGCACGTGGCGGAGAGCGTTGGGGGCATCCTCGAAAGGCCCCACGGCTGCGGCGAGCAGACCATCTCTTCAACCTACCCGAACCTGATGATCCTGCGCTTTGACAAGGCGGTCGGAAAAGATTCAGCCGTCACGGCCAAAGCGCGCGAATATCTGCGAGAGGGCTACAAGCGACTGCTCAACTACCGCGCAGAGAGCGGAGGCTTCTCCTACTGGGGCGGAGCCGACGAAGCGAATTTTGCTTTAACGGCTTACGCGCTCAGGTTCCTCAGCGACGCGCGAGAGTTCGTGGAAGTGGACGAGTCTGTCCTGACGGGCGCGCGCGATTTCCTCGTCAAGCAGCAGCGACCCGATGGCAGTTGGAGCTCTTTCTATCACGGCACGAACGAAATCACCCCACGCGAAGACGCCCTCCTCACCTCTTACATCGCACGCATCATCGCTTCGCTCGAAGCGCGGGGCGGCGGCAAGGGCGGCGCTTCGACCACACAGGGGACTGAAAAGTCTCCGGCCTCCCTCGCGCTCAAACGCGCGCTCGATTACCTCACACTTCATCTGAATGAGGCGGGCGACGCCTACACGCTCGCTTCCTACACGCTGGCGGCTCTCGACGCAGGCGAGACGGCAGGCGCAGGGCGCGCCCTCACAAAGTTGCGTGCCCTGGCCCATGCCGGCGAGGCCGGAACCGTTTCCTGGGAATCCGAATTGGGGACGCCCTTTCACGGCTGGGGAATGACGGGGAGCATCGAAACGACTGCGCTGGCCGTGCAGGCGCTGGCCCGCGGCTCGGAGGCAGGTCTTTCGTCTGCGGACGATGGCGCGATGCTCAACCGCGCGCTGCTTTACCTGCTTCGCCAGAAAGACCGCTACGGCGTCTGGTATTCGACGCAGGCGACCATCAATGTGCTGAACGCCCTGATCGTGGTCTTCTCCAGGCAGGGAGGGAGCGGCGTATGGGGCACCGTGGGAGCGGACACGCAGGCCGAGGTCATCATTAACGGGCGGCCGGCGCTCAACGTTACTCTCCCAGGGGGGCGTCTGAACAATCCCGTCACGGTGGACATCTCCCGGTTCGTTTCGACCGGCAACAACCGGATCATCATCCGGCGAGGGAGCATTCCGCTGCTGGCGTCGGCGCAGGTCGTCTCGACTTTCTACGTGCCTTGGTCCGTGGCCCAGACGGCGCACGGCGCTGAGCCGCAGCGTAACCTGTTGCGCCTCGCCGTGGGTTTCAGCAAGAAAGAGGCCGCCATCAACGAAGAGATTACTTGCAGGGTGGAAGTCGGCGGCAGGAACTACGGCGGGATGCTGCTGGGCGAGATAGGACTGCCGCCGGGGGCGGACGTTGATCGCGCCTCGCTCGAATCGGCCATCAAGAACTCGGAGTGGAGTCTAAGCCGATACGACGTTCTGCCGGACCGCGTGGTCGTGTACCTGTGGCCGCGCCCGTCTGGGACGAAGTTCGAGTTCAAGTTCCGTCCGCGCTTCGGCCTCGCGGCGCAGAGCGCGCCGTCATTGCTCTACGACTACTACAACCCGGAGGCGCGCGCGATCCTCGCGCCGACGAAGTTTACAGTGAGATGAGACACAGACTCCGAAGAGGTCGAATATGCTTTAGACCCCGAAGGGGTCACATATGATAGCCAGGGGCAGAGCGAACGTAGTTCGCGCCGCCCCTGGGAAATGGCACACAAGAATTTCGACCCTGAAGGGGTCGCATACTCAATGTTGAATATGCGACCCCTTCAGGGTCGAAATCCATTTGACGTATCTAACCAGGGGCGTTGCCCCTGGCTATTATATGTGACCCCTTTGGGGTCTCAATCCCTTTCTCACGATATTCGAGGGGCGACGTGCTACGCACTTGACCCTGGCTATTTTATTCGACCCGTTCGGGGTCAAACGCGGACGCGTGCCTTATTAATTATTGACCGTGTGCATCGCCGCCGCCGGGTAGCGCAGCCCGGCGATATCTTCTGGGCGCGCCACCTCGTTGATGCGCGCGAGGTCTTCCGCCGTCAGCTCCACTTCCAGGGCCTTCGCGTTCTGCTCCAGGTAGGTGCGCCGCTTCGTCCCCGGAATGGGAACGATGTCGCGCCCCTGTGCCAGCACCCAGGCGAGCGCGAGCTGCGCCGGCTGGCAATTCTTGCTCGCGGCGATCTCTTTCACCCTCTCTACCAGGCGTAGGTTCTGCTGAAAGTTCTCATCCTGAAAGCGCGGGAACATGCGACGACGGTCATTCTCCGGCAAATCTTCCGGCTTCTGGAATTGCCCTGTCAAAAAGCCGCGCCCCAGCGGACTGTAGGCGACAAATCCTACCCCTAGCTCGCGGCAGGTTGGAAGAATCTCCGCCTCCACGTCGCGCGTCCAAAGGCTGTACTCGCTCTGCAAGGCTGTAATCGGATGGACTGCTTGCGCGCGCCGGATGGTTTCCGCGGACGCTTCCGATAGGCCGAGGTGCCGCACCTTCCCCGCTTCGACCAGGCGTGACATGGCCCCGACCGTCTCTTCAATCGGGGTGTTCGGATCGACGCGGTGCTGGTAATAGAGGTCTATGGTCTCTACCCCCAGGCGGCGCAGCGAGGCGTCGCAGGCGGAAGCGACGTACTCGGGTTTACCGTTGACGCCCAGAAAGCTTCCATCGGCTCCGCGGACGTTGCCGAACTTGGTGGCGAGCACGACCTCATCGCGCCTCTCCCTGATGGCACGCCCGACGAGTTCCTCGTTATGCCCCACGCCGTACATGTCCGCCGTGTCCAGAAAATTGATTCCCAAATCGAGCGCGTGATGAATCGTCGCGATAGACTCTTCGTCGTTGCGCTCGCCGTAAAACTCTGACATCCCCATGCAGCCTAAGCCCAGAGCCGAAACAACCAGCCCGCCTCGCCCAAGCTCTCTCGTTTCCATGATTGCTCTCCTTGAAGTTATGTTGATTGATTATTAGTAGGGTATATGTTAGATGAACGAAGAAGGCAAGGGCCGTCGGATAAGGGCGCGCTGTGACACAGTTCCGCCACTTTTCCACAGGAGCTGTGGAAAAGCCTGTGGAAAAGCCGCTCTGTGAAGTTACAAGTTCCTGAAAATTTTATACTTCTAGCATTTTGCACACGCTCGCGGCAAAATTTCCCGGTATCGTTTGAAGGGCGGTTTGCGCCGATGACTCAGAGGCGGCACGTCGGTCGGGCACATTCTTTCTTCACACTCTTTTTGGCTTGCCTGCTGGCGGGCGCGTCCCCAGCCTGCGTCAAGTTGCCCCGCCGCATCCTCTTCCAGGAAAGCGTGGCGCAGTTTGACAACTCCAAAGCGGAACCTGCCGCGCCCCTCATCAACATCAACACAGCTTCACACGCGGAACTGGAGAAGCTGCCGGGCATAGGGCGCGCTCTGGCCGCACGCATAGTGGCTTTTCGCGCGGAGTACGGCCGCTTTCGCCGCGCCGAGCACTTGATGATGGTGCGCGGCATATCCGAGCGCCGCTTTCGCGCCATGAGCCAGTTTATTACTGCGGAGTGAAGCGGCCATGACGAGCCTGACGGAACTGCGCCGCGCCGCGCTGGAGATATTCGACGAAGCGCTCAAGAGCGTTGACGCACGACTGGCCGTGCGCCGCGCTGTTCACCTGGAAGGCTCACGCCTTCGCGTCGTCAACACAACGATTAATTTGTCGGACGGCGGTAAAAGAGTCTACGCCGTAGCACTCGGCAAGGCCGCTCGCCCGATGGCCCACGCGTTGACGGAGATACTCGGAGAGCGCCTGACTGGAGGCGTCATCACGGCTCCCCCCTCCGACACTTCCCTCCCCGACAGGTGGCGCGTGTTTGCCGGAGGGCACCCGCTCCCGAATCAGGAGAGCCTGGCGGCTGCGCGTGCGGCCTTCGAGCTGGTGGGCCGCGCTGACGCCGAGAGCGCCGCCCTCATCTTCCTGATTTCAGGCGGAGGCTCAGCCATGATGGAGTGGCCGCGCGACGAGCGCATCACACTCGAAGAGTTACGCTCCGCCAACGAAGCCCTAGTCTCCTGCGGCGCAAACATTGCGGAGATAAACGCTGTCCGACGCGCCGTCTCAGCAATCAAAGGCGGCGGCCTCTCCCTCCGCGCGCAGCGCTGCGAGCAGGTGAGCCTGATCGTCTCTGACACGGGCGCGGGCCGTGAAGGAGACGTCGCGTCGGGGCCGACCTTTGCCCCTCCGGCGGATGCGCCCGACGCTGCAGCGGTCGTCGCACGCTACAAGCTGGAAGCAGCCCTGCCCGAATCTATTCTCCGCGCGATAGGACAACCCGCTGCGGGAACAAAGCTAGCAGCTCAACTCATTTCGAGTCCGTATTACGTCCTGCTCGATAACGAGAGTGCCCTTAAGTCTGCGGCCCGTGCCGCACGCGAGCGCGGCTTCGTGGTCGAGTTCGCGCGCGACATTGTCGAGCAGCCGATTGCGGAGGGCTGCTCCATTCTTCTTTCAAGGCTTCTGGATTTGTGGGACAGCGTGGGCGGCGAAGACCGCGGCGTCTGCCTAATCTCCGGCGGCGAGTTCGCCTGTCCCGTGCGCGGAAGCGGCACAGGCGGGCGCAACGCGGAATCAGCGCTCCGCTGGGCCATAGAGATGGACTCTCGCTCAGGAAGTCATTCAGGCCCGTCGCACCTGATTGCGCTCAGCGCCGGCACAGACGGGGTTGACGGCAACAGCCCCGGAGCGGGCGCAATCGCGGACGAGACCACTCTGCGCCGCGCCCGCCAGCTCGGCCTGGACGCACGGCGCTTTCTGGACGAGAGCGACGCTTACACCTTTTTTCATCGCCTGAACGATGCGATTGTCACGGGGCCTACCGCGACGAACGTTCGCGACGTGCGAATCATGCTCGCGGGCTGACACCGCTGCTCTCAGAGTGGTCGCGGCGCAACGCGCCATTGACTCGCGCGCCGCAAGCATAATATAAAGCTTCTAGCGCGACCTCGCCTCCAGCGCGGCACCGACAGCGCTAAAGCCTGCTTCTCCCGGAGGAAATTCCCAGCCATGTCAACGAACGTCACGTCGGCGGCAATTAACTTCCCAAAGCTCGTCGAAGAGCGCCAGCCCCGCCCGTTCTCCTTCCGCGCGCTCACCGAAACTCTCAAGGCATTGAAGTCCGCCCCCACCCTGATGAACGTCAACGACTGGCTCTGTCGAGTCGAAGTCAGCGCAGACGACCTGCGCCCGTACCGCTTCTTCAAGGCCGGGACTTACGCGCGCCACCGCATCCTGCGCAACGAGTTCGCGGAGCTGCTCGTGCTCTGCTGGAAGCCCGGACAGCGCACTCCCATACACGATCACAACGGCTCATACGGGGCGGTGCGCGTCTGCGAGGGCGTGATGTGGGAGACGGTCTTCGCGCGCGACCGCGAGGGGCAGCTCTATTACCAGTCGGCGCGCGAGTGGGCCGTCAATGAGGCGACGACGGCCGACGTGCCGGACATACACCAGATCGGGAATCCGGAAGTCAGCGGGCAGAACCTGGTGACGCTGCACCTCTACGCGCCCCCGCTCGGCGTGCTGAACACCTACAAGGTCGGAAGCAGCGAGGTGGGCCACTACTCGCCCAACGAGTTCATGGACGGGGCTGGGATATAATCCCTTTTTGAATCCGAAGACGAGAATCCGTTCGTCGGAATATTCATCTTGATTTCCGCCCACAGGCCAGCCGCTTCGCGCATCCGTTTCTCGTCTTCCCTTTCGCCGTCATTCCTCTCACTATTAACTCTCGCTTCCCTTCTTTTCGTCAGTTGCTCGCGTGGTACTAATCAGCAGGAGCAGATTAAGTCCCAGGAGTTAGTGATCGCTGCGGCGGCGAATTTGACGGACGCCTTCGCGGAGATGGCCAGGGAGTTCACGGCGCGCACGGGCATTCGCGTTACGTACAGTTTCGGCGCGACGGCTGATCTGGCGCGGCAGATCGAGAACGGCGCGCCCTTCGACGTCTTCGCATCGGCCGACATCGAGCACGTGGAGAGCCTCAATAGCAAAGGCTTGCTCCTGCCGGAAACGAGCCACATTTACGCGCGCGGGCGACTGGTCCTCTGGATTCCGCAGGGAAGCGCGCTCGACATCAAGAGTCTGGAAGACCTACGGGGGGCGCAGATTGAGCGCATCAGCATAGCCAAGCCTGACCTCGCGCCATATGGTCGTGCGACCATCGAAGCGCTCCGCGCCCTGAATCTCTGGGCCGAGGTTGAAAAGAAAGTCATCTACGCGCAGAACGTTTCGCAGGCCAGGCAGTACGCGGCGACCGGCAACGCCGAAGTCGCCTTTATCCCCCTGGCGCTCGCCAAGCCTAACGAGGGCCGGGTCATCGAAGTTGACGAGCGTCTGCACCAACCCATCAACCAGGCCATCGCCGTCATCAAGGATTCACGACAGACGCAAGCCGCCCGACAATTCGTCTCCTTCGTCCTCAGCCCCGAAGGCCAGGCGCTGCTCGAACGATACGGGTATAAAAAAAGTGGTGAGTGATGAGTGATGAGTAGGTGAGTTCGGCGTTAGAGGAGTAATTTCCAACAGCCCCGGAGGGGCGAAAGAGATTAGCCCAGGGCTTCAGCCCTGGGAACCAGCCCTATAAATATTATGAGCCCCGGAGGGGCGACCGAATCAGTCGCCC
>DATEMM010000056.1:0-7349 GCA_035275605.1 Pyrinomonadaceae bacterium | reverse complement strand
CTCAGAACGGAAGAAGGCAGAACTTACTTCTATCCGGTCACAGGGTTGGGCGACTGTGGTACCGCAGCCGTTGAGGATGTCTTGCCAGCCCTGGAAGCCTGTGGGGTCTGGTTCACGGCCCAGGAGGTCGATGTAGTGTTGACGCACGAAGAATGGCACCGTGTCTATCGGGTTGTCGAACGCCGTCACGGGCTCGTTGTCCGTGATGGTGATATTGGAAGTCGCGGCCCCCAAGTTTGCCCCCGAAGGATTGGTCAGCGTCAGCCTGAAAGTTTCGTTACCCTCGCCGTAACCGTCATCCACTAGCGGGATGGTGATGGTCTTGGAGGTCTCGCCCGAAGCGAACCTCAGCGTCCCGACCGTCAGCGCGTAGTCGCAGCGCGAAGAAGCCAGGCCCGTGATGTTGTTACACGGGTTGAGCCCGGAATTGTCGGCCGTCGAATAATCAACATTGACGGCGGTCGTGTGGTTCCCTGTGCGCGTTACCGTCACCTGAGCACGGCCCGCGCCTTCGTTGACGGAAATCGCGGTGGACGAGGTCTCAACCTGCACGGACGGCGTGGGCAGAGTTATAGGCTGATAGATGGTCTCCGAATTAATAGTGTTCTGGTCGCACGCCGGGATGGTGGTCGGGATGTTGTTGCCTTGATCGTTGACGCCGCAGGAATAGTTCATGACGGTCGCCCCGTCCGGTTGGTCGCACAAATTCGCCGGCACGGCCGGGTGGTCGAGACCCATCAGGTGGCCCATCTCGTGCAGGATCAGTTTCGTGACGATCGTGCTGTAGCCCGCCTGGCTGGGGTCAGCCGTCGGCAGAGTGGTGCCTGGGAAAGTGTTGTTTGGATCGTAAGTGATGGTCGCGGACTTGATCAGTCCGGTCGCGGCGTCGTAGGTCGCGTTGAAGACCGCAGGGTTGCCGGCGGCCAGAGCGCCCGTCTGAAATCTCAGCGCGAAGTTCTGGGCCGAAGTGTCCTCTATGAAACTCACCTTCGAGTTGTTGATGGAATTGGCCCTGCTCCACTCGGCGGCGGCTGCGCGAATCTGCCGCTTATGCTCTTCGGTAAAGCTGCCGAAGAACGCGTAACGGACTATGGTGTTCTGCGCCCACCCGCGGTTAGTGACGGCCGGACATTGCCCGTAGGCTTCGATAGCTCCGGCGAACATGAAAACGAGCGCGCAACACAATGTGGCCCAACCTGCCCCGAAAGATTGCCGCGACCTGAATAAACTAAGCATTTATGTCCCCTCGCTTTGGCCTTTCTAATTTTGCTGTCTCACGCTGAGATTCGTTCCAGTCTATTACTCGGAACTAATCGGACTGTATCAACATCCAACACACTCTGTGAGAGAATGTGCTGGCTCGGGGCAGAGAGTAAGTGTCGGAAGCAAGTTGCACGCCAACCGTGCGTGTTAAAGTTTGATGAGGTGCGGGGACAAGTGAGCTATAGTCGCGCGACAAGGGAAGCGCGCGTCCTAAGACATTCTACAGCGTAGGTGAAAGCGCAGACAAGAGGGCGGGGCCGGGCCAAAGCGACAAAGACTTTGACCCGGTCTCCGGCCCGTTACATTTCCTGGCGCATGTCAGTGGTGCGGCTTGACTGTTAGGGCTTGACCAGTCCCTTTTTAAGATTCCGCTGCCATGCCTCGTAATTCCTAATCCTCCGTTTCGCCTGCTTGCGCTTCAGATTCATCTTCTGCGCCACGTAATCAATTCGCGAAGTCCGGTCCTTCTTCTTGTCATAGGGATCGCCCGGCGCCTCCAGGTAGAAATCGTAGGCGCGTGTCCACTCGGCCTTAGTCTCGGGTGTGGCCTGAACGCCACGCAGTTCCGGCATATCGGTCAGTTACCTCTGCAAGTAGATAAAATTCAAACGGTGGGATTTTACGAATTATGGTTCTAAGAGTTTCCTCTTAGACTTCGCGGCGACGAGGTGGGAGTTAATGCAGCGCCACAGTCGCTGGCCAGGTACTTCCCCTGTCAGGGGTGGGCCAGCACGCTCCATAATGTAACACTTCCACGGACTTCGGCAAGCTCTTTCCGCACGGCGAGAGCCTGGAAGCCTGTGTCTGAACGGCATCGTCTCCGGCCGAGGGGGCCGGGCGAGGCTGCTTATTTGTACCTGTAGGTGATACGACCCTTGGTCAGATCATACGGCGACAGCTCTACGCTGACGCGGTCGCCCGCCAGAATACGTATGTAGTTCTTCCGCATCTTGCCGGAGATTTGGGCCAGCACAGTGTGCTCGCTGTTGTCGAGCCGCACTTTGAAGAAGGCGTTGGGCAGCTTATCAACCACGACGCCCTCGGCCGGGATCAAGTCTTCTTTGGACAAATTTATCTCTCCTCTTTGAAAGTTAAAATTAGTGGCACAGCGCGCAGCCCAAAGGGGCGGACGCGCGCGCGTGCCGTGAAAATTGGTCGCAGCCTGTTACCTGCCGCGCCGCGGTCTGAAAGAACGCCGCCCCGTGCCAGACCCACTGCCGCCTCTGAAGGAGCCGAACGGCTTGGGCGCGGCGAGCGTCGCTCTCGCGCCGCCGAATCCAGGCACCAAGACGCGCTCAATCTCCTGCCCGGTCAATCTTTCGATGGCCCGCATGGAAAGCTCTTCGACGGGCGTGACCAGCGTGATGGCCCGCCCGGCGTTTCCGGCTCTCCCGGTGCGGCCGATGCGGTGCACGTAGTCTTCCGGCGCGGCCGGCACGTCGTAGTTGATGACGTGAGAGACGGAATCAACGTCTATGCCGCGGGCGGCGATGTCGGTTGCCACCAGCACTCTCGTGCGCCCGTCCTTGAAGCCGCGCAATGCTGCCTCGCGCTGCGGCTGCGAGCGGTCCGCGTGAATCCTGTTCACCTGATGGTCGCGCGCTTCCAGGATGTGGGAGAGGCGCTCGGCCCCGCGTCGCGTCCGCGTGAAAACCAGTACGCGCTCGAAGCGCTCGCGTTCCAGAAGATCGAGCAGCAGCGCCGTCTTCGATTCCATAGCCACCGGGTAAGCGGTCTGCGCGACCGTTTCGGCGGCGCGCCCGCGCGGGCTGACTTCGACCAGCTCGGGCGCGGTCATGTTTGAGCGCGCGATCTTTTCAATCGCGGGCGACATGGTCGCGGAAAAAAGCAGGGTCTGACGCTTCTTGGGCAGCGCCGAGAGAATTCTGCTGATAGCTGGCCAGAAGCCCATGTCCAGCATCCGGTCGGCCTCGTCCAGGACGAGCGTTTCGACGTAAGAGAAATCAATCGCGCCGCGCTCCATGTGATCGAGCAGGCGGCCAGGGGTGGCGATCAGGACGCCTGCGCCGCGGCGCAGGGCCTCGGTCTGGCGCGACATCGAAGCGCCGCCGATGAGCGCCACGGAGCGCACGCCCTTCTTCGGCGCGAGCGAGCGGTAGCTGGCTTCAATCTGCGTCGCCAGTTCACGGGTCGGGGCGAGGACGAGCAGGCGTATGCCTGGACGCGCGCGCTCGGACATGCGTTGAATGATGGGGAGCAGAAACGCTGCGGTTTTCCCTGTGCCAGTCTCGGCGCAGCCGATCAGGTCGGAGCCTTTGAGGACAGTGGGAATCGCTCGTTTCTGGATGGGTGTTGGTTCAGTGTATCCGAGGGCCTCGCAGGCGCGCACGAGCGCGGGCGTCAGCCCCAGTTCAGAAAAGTTCATGAAAATCCATTTAGCGCCGCTCGACCTTGTAGACGGGAGCGCGCGCTCTCTCTTTCTATCCGAAGATGTTTGGGTGCCTCAAACGAATGTCCTGCATTCGAGTGAGAGAAGCTGCGAATCGAAGTGTGCTTCGGTGTAACGGTAGGCAGCGAAGGCTCGCGTTCGTGTGCTCTTCTGGGAGCGGCTTCTAAGTTAAAAATCGGCCTGCTCTCGAACTATCCAAAACGCATCCGCCAATTGATTGAAGCGGTGAGCGCATCACCGTTGATGCAAGAGAGAAGGAATCGTCGTGACTATGATGCCCTATCAGGGGGCATAGTTGCAAGCCCTCCGCGCGATACTTGTTCAGAGCTCAGCTTTCAGGTTGTTACGACGAACACGCTTAAAGCATGAGCTCTGAACAAGTCTCACCCGATTAAGAGCCGTAATAAAGGGCCGCTACATATTCGCCGCTCAACTCCGAAGACTGAGCGGTTGCGACCATTATCAAAAGGCGACTCGTTACCTTTGTCTCGACTGCCCCATGTTGGCGTGCGTGGAGCCGCCACCGCTTGGCAGAGCGCGAGCCATGCTCAAATGCTCCTGGAGCGTGGGCAGCGTCTTCTGCGCGAAAGCTTTCAAGTCCGCGTCCGCACCGCGCGACGCCTCGCCCTGAAAGAGCGCGATTGTTTTGTCGTGGTCCTTGACCATCTGCTTGGCGTAAGCGCGGTCAAAGGCCGCGCCCGAAAGGCTAGACATCTTAGTGACCATCGCCTGGTGCTTCGCGTCCAGGGCCGTCGGGAGTTGGACTCCCTTGCCGCTGACAAGCTGCATGAGTTCGTCGTTGGCGCGCGAGTGGTCGTCCACCATGCGCTGGCCGAACTGCTTGACGGCGTCGCTAGCGCCCCGCTCGGTGGCAAGGCGGCCAAGCTCAACCTCTGTCATCCCGCCCAGCGCCGCTTCCATGACGAACCGCCGGTCCGCGGAATTGAGCGCCGCACCTTGCGCGCCCGCCCCGCCCGACTGGTTCGAGTTCTGTCCGGGCTGCGCCTTTGCGACCACGATTGCAGCCAACAAACAAAGACCGATTGCTACCACGTGTGCGATCTTGATAATTCGCTCGTTCATCTCTCTTCTCCCTCCGTGTTCTTCGCTTACCCTGTAGATGTCCCTCAAATTTTCTAAAGCTTGCCGGCTCACCCAGTGCGCCCGCACCTTCTGCTACTTTCGTCTAGCGCGCCACGGACGAAGGCCGCACCCCGCAGGTTTTGACACTTCTGCCCTGTTGGGAGTTTAGCCGGGCGCATCGTCCTCAGCTCCGAAATGAAATCTTTTTAAGGGGGAAATCCGGCGGAGTATATCAGCTCCCGTGAATCGTTATCTGTACGAAACGGTACGCCCTTTTATCTTGCCCCGGATTATTTGCCACAAAATTCGCGCGGGCGGTGTTTGCAATATTAAAGGGCAAAGACCGGGGAGATGTCTCAGGCAATTCAATTTTGAGGAGAGAATATGATGATTAGAAAATTATTGACACGCGCGCCGCTCCTTTGCGCCGCGCTCTGCCTCGCCGCTTTCGCGGCTTTCGCACAGGGGGAAAACTCCCGCTACTCGCTCACCTGCCGGGACAATGCCGACGACGGCGGGCGCGCGCGCCACTGCGAGGTGAAGGAGCAGACACTGGCCGCGACCGGCGGCACCCTCAACGTGGACGGCAGGACGAACGGGGGCGTCTCCGTCAAGGGCTGGGAGCGCAATGAAGTCCTCGTGCGCTACCGCATACAGACACAGGCTCCGACGCAGGCAGAGGCAGACAGCCTGGCCTCGCAGGTTCGCATCAACACGGCGGGCGGAGAGATTCGCGCCGAAGGCCCGGAGCAGAACGGCGATTCTCACTGGAGCGTGAGCTATGAAATCTTCGCGCCGCGCCAGTCGAACCTGTCGCTTCGCACGCACAACGGCGGAATCAGCATCGCGGACATCAGCGGCCGGATCAACTTCGAGGCGCAGAATGGCGGCGTCTCGCTAAGGCGTCTCGGCGGCAACGTCACGGGCGCGACGACCAACGGCGGGCTGGCCGTCGAGTTGACCGGAGGCACCTGGGAGGGCGAAGGGCTTAATGTCAAAACGACGAACGGCGGGCTCTCCGTCACGGTTCCAGACAACTACTCGGCGCATCTGGAGACCGGGACCGTCAACGGGAATCTAGCCGTCAGTCCATCCATCGCCGAAGTGACGCGCGAGATGAAGCGGCTCTCGGTGAATCTGGGCTCGGGCGGCACGAACCTGCGCATCTACACGACCAATGGCGGCGTCGCCATCAAGCGCCGCGAATCCAGGTAAGCAGAGAAGTGAAAGGGGCTCCGGGATACTGAAAGTAAACGCGGAGCCCCTTAAGAGTATTTGAAATCAATCGAACAAGCGGAGAGTGCTTTACCAACTGACCTCTAGGATTGTGCGGGTGCGGCGGGGGCCGCGACTAGCAGCAGACACAATGCCGGAAACAACCACCGATAGAGTTCCATAGTCCCTCCAGTTTTTCCTAGTCTCAGACGTGTTAATGGGAGAATTCTCTTTCCGGCGTCAACTTAACCTCCGTCGTGATAATTATCAAGACCGAGAGATTCAACCCTTGGGGCGAAGCAATATCTTTCCTGCTACTGGAAAAGTTGTTTTGACCCCCGGACACGAATTCATGTAACTTCCAACGCATCGGCCAATCCGCAAAACAAGAAGAAGGGCGCATGAAAGAATCTAACGTGACGGACGAAGTGACCGCGCGCGTCGAAGCAGAGGACGGCGGCGTGGGGGATGTTGAGACCGCCGGGGAGACGACTGCCGTGGCGGCGATAACCGGCCCGACCGAGACGAAACCCGTTGGGGCCGACACTATGCTCAAAGTCGCCGGCACGCCGGAGCGCGAGCAAGAGGATGACGGCGAGTCCGGGGCGAAGTAAAGGAAGCTTGTCAGGAGCGTGAGCCAGTCAACTGCCAGGGCAAAGATTCCCACGCTGGAGCAGGTCTCCGCCGGAGGCGTCGCGTTTCGCCAGGGCGAAACGGAGCCAGAGGTCGCCATCATCTCTGTCCTGCCCGGCCGCAGGTGGCAGTTGCCGAAAGGCATCATCGATCAGGGGGAGTCTCCCGAACGTGCCGCCCTGCGCGAGGTGAGGGAAGAGGCAGGAATCGAAACAGAGTTGCTGGCCCCCATAGACACGGTCGAGTACTGGTACGTCAGCGAAAGGCGCGGCAGGCGCGTGAGATACCACAAGTTCGTGCATTTCTTTCTGATGGAGTACAGGAGCGGAGACGTGTCTGATCATGACCATGAGGTCGCGGAGGCACGCTGGGTCAGGATGAGCGAGGCCCTGGAAATGCTCGCTTTCAAAAGCGAGCGAGGAGTGGTAGAGAAGGCGTGCGAGATGCTTGCCGAGAGGATAAAGTAGCGTCAAACTCTCGGTCGTCGCCTGCCCTCGCGCGGCTAAAATTGCAAAATATTTTTGATTGACGAAGCCGCCAGCTTCGATAAAATTGCTGTCAACTGGATGATGTGCACCATCCCTCACAATCTCCTAAAGGTTGTGAGTCTAAGGGCGGCGTGGGGTGAGGACACGCCGCTTTTATTTTGCCTGCCAATCGCCTTTTCAGTAAGTAATCGTGCCCTTTGCTGCGTAGCGGCCGTCTGAATTTAGCCCGGCCTTTCAAGGCCGGGAACACGGACGAA
>DATEMM010000055.1:0-7414 GCA_035275605.1 Pyrinomonadaceae bacterium | reverse complement strand
CTGTATTTCGTGTAGCCGTCGTTGATGGCCTCGTAAATCAGGCGGCCGACGATCTCCGAGCCTTCGGCGGTCGGGTGCGTCAGGTCCCCGCCCACAAGATGATCTTTGCCTTTGCCGGCGGCCCACTTGGCCATCGTGCCTTCGCCGCCCATCGCCTGGAAGGTGTTGAAGAAGGCGCAATTCTCTTCCAGGGCGACGCGCCTTTGCATCTCTACGATCATCGGGATGGAAGGCAGGGTGACTATCTTGCCCCCAGGGACGCGCTTGCCCCTGTCCATCGGCGAGACAACCAGGATGGCTACCTGGGGCAGTGCCGTGCGGACGCGCCTGATGACTTCGTGCAAATCTTTTTCGTAGCGCTGCATCTGGTCTACGGAAGCGTACTGGCTCTCGTTCGTGCCGTAGTTGATGATGACCAGGTTCGGGCTGCGGTGGCGCAACTGCTCCGCCCAGTGGCCTTCATTCATAGCCGAGACGAGCAGACCAGCGTAGGCCCCGTTGACGCCGAGGCTATCGTAGACGACGCCCGGCCCTTCGTTCTCAATCACGGCTCCGAAGAGGCGGACGCTGCCGCCCGCGGACTTGACCTCGAAAGTATTCTCGCCCGGTCGCGTCGCCCTGATTTCGTAGAAGCCGGAGGCGAGCTGGTCGCTCGTGGTCGAGATCGTCTGCGAGTTTTCATTGTTGACGCTGACGCTGAACTGGCCCCCGCCCGGCTCGCTCAGGTAATAGACCTCCATCCGCGAGAAGTTCTTGCCGGTCTCGCCCGCGCTCGCCGGGGCAAAGCGCGCGTACTTGCCAGGCCCGCTCGCGCGGAAACTGACGCCGCCCAGACCAAACTCGTCGGCGCTGCTGGCAGGCCCCATCGGGTCGTCGTCCCAACCGCCGCCGGAAGTAAAGTTGATGGCGTCGTGGCCATACCAGGCCCACGGCCTGTCTATCAGGATGAAGCCGTGCCCGGCGTCGCCGAAGTGAACCTGTAGCAGGCGGCGCACGGTGCTCGTGATGCCGTCGTTGGTAATCGGCGAATCGCCGTAATGCGTGACGCGCGTGATCGCGCCTGGCTGTCTGGCTTCGGTGCGGGCGAGCGAGGCGTAGAAGGAATCCAGAGCCCTGGCCGGGTCTTCAATCGGGTGCTCGCTACCGACGATGACGGGCGCGTCCGTTCCAGTGGCGGAGATGGTCGTCTCACCCGTCGAGGGGCCGCCGCCCGGAATGCCTGTGTCCGCGGAGGAGCCGCCGCTGCTCTTGAAGGTAACGAGCTCATGCGGGTCCGGCAGCAAATCGCTGTAGGGCTGATCCTTCATCCCCAGCATGCCTGCCAGGCTCGGAATAAAGAGGGGTAGCGAGGCGAAGATGAAAACAAAGAGAATCGTCTGCGCGGGCTTCGACAAGAGAATGTGGCGCGGCTGCTTCGGTAAGGGCTCGGGCGCTTTCTCCGCTGGCGGCGGGACCGCGGGCGATTCGACTGTCGGCGCAAGCCGTGCGGGCGAGTCAACAGTCGGAACTTCGTCCTCGTCAACGCCGATTGGTCGCTGCCCCGCGACCACGGTCATCTCGCTCTTCGAGTCCAGAAACTTCGAGCCGAGGCGCGAGAAGATAGAGAGCGGCACGCCGCACTTATGACAGAACTTCGCCGCGCCTCGAAGTTGTGCCCCGCAGACTTTGCAGACCATGTTCATAACTTCCCCAAAACCCTGACTAAATCGCGATCAGAAATTGCCGTAGATGAATTGCACTTCTGTGCCGGAAACGTAGTAAAGGCCGAGCGCGATGGAAAGGATCAGCGCGGCCTGAACGGGCGAAGGCAGCCACGTCCACCCGCCGCGCACATTGTCCAGCGCGTTCTTCGGGAACCAGTGTGCCAGGTAGCTGAGAATCAGCACCAGGAGCACCGAAACCGGGATCTTGACAAGGCCGAACGGCACGCTGAAGACGGGCGTGATCAGATTCGTCGCCTCGAAATTGAACGCGCCGAGGCGTGCCAGGACTTGCCCTGCCTGGCCGACACTGTCCGCGCGGAAGAAGACCCAGGCGAGACAGACGAAGTGGAACGTGGCGAAGATGCACAGCGCCTTGACCCACCACTGCTGCCTGGCCTTGCGCTTGAGCCTTCGACGGCGCTGTTCCCACCATTGATTGACGGCGACGCCGAGCCCGTGCATCGCGCCCCAGATGAGGAAAGTCCAGCCCGCCCCGTGCCAGATGCCGCCAATGAGCATCGTCACGACCGCCTTCCAGTAGAGGTTGTAAGTCTTCCTGGGCGAGCCCGGCAGCGAAGAGAAGACGTAATCCCTCAACCACTCGGAGAGCGTGATGTGCCAGCGCCGCCAGAAGTCCGGTATGTTCCTGGCCCTGTAGGGCGAGTTGAAGTTGACCGGCAGGCGGAAGCCCAGGAGCAGGGCCGACGCCAGCGCGATGTCTATGTAGCCGGAGAAGTTCAGATAAATCTGGAGCGCATAGCCGTAGATTGCGCCGAGCGATTCGGTGGAAGAATAGAGCTGCGGCTGGTCGAAGACCCTGTTGACCAGATTCTGCCCGATGAAGTTGGCGACGGCGATTTTGATGACGCCGACCATGATGGAAAAGATGGCCCCGGTCCCCTCTTCGCTCGTCAAAGCGGGCTGCTGCCTAAACTGTGGCAGCAGACTGTGCGCGCGCGCGAGCGGCCCCGTCTCGATTGTCGGGAAGAAGGAGACGAACGCCAGGTAGTCCAGATACCTAGTCTCCGGGCGCGCGGGCTTATCCTTGGTCGCGCGGTAGGTGTCTATAACGTAGCTCAGCGAGCGAAACGCCAAGAAGGACAATCCGACCGGCCAGACCAGGTGCAGCACCGCCGGCGAGACCTGCCAGCCGAACTTTCCTAGAAAGTTGGCGAGGGAGTCGCTGAAGAAATTGAAATACTTGAAGGTGGCCAGTGTGCCAATGTCCGTGACGACACTCAGGCCCAGCAGGAACTTTCGGCGGCGCACGTTCTGGCTCGCCCCGATGGCTCGCGCCGTCAGGAAGTCGATGGTGGAGACCAGAAAGACGAGCGCCAGGAATTTCCAGTTGAGGAGCGCGTAGAAGTAGTAGCTCGCGCCCAGGAGGAAGGCGACACGGGCGACTGCCGGGATGCTGCGCCACGAGAGGAAAAGCCAGTAGGCGAAGAAGACTATGGCCAGAAAGACCATGTACTTGCCGCTATAGAACATCTGAAAATAACTCCGTCACGTCAGACCCAGAATGTCTAGCGCGCGTGTCGGTCGCGCACACCTCTTGATTATCGCCAAAGACTACAGGCATCGCTAACCCGTGCATCAACGTTTGGGGAATGTGGTTAGCCACATCAACCGTTGCAGGCCAGAGGAAAATCTTTAACGCGGAGCGCAAACCCTCAAGCAGTCAGCGCCTGTGCCTCATCAGGCCACACACGCTCATCCGATGATGTTTGCGGTAACACAAAAAAAACCGTTGTGATTCTGGATGTCCGAGGCCCCTGAAAGGGGCGCTCGCGCTTGCGCGGGTCAACTTGAAGGGAGTTGGGGCCACGGGAGCAGGCGATTCCAGCACCGGCGTGAATATACAGAAGCCTCGTACCTAAAGCAAGCAGAGAGGTTAAGGCCCAAAACCGATGGAAAAGCGGGACGTAACGTGTCCCGCTCTTCCAAGGTCAAAAGCGACTACTGCCGCCCTCTTCGCGGGGGCGTGTTGCGCGGCGCGCGCGCCAGGTATTTCTTGTAGGCTTCCGAAATGTCCTCGTAGAACATGGAGCCCATGCGTATGTAGCCGTCCTTGGTCAGGTGTACGTGGTCGCCCTGCCCCAGGCCCATCGAGGCCCAGACGTCCATAGAGCCCGCCCCGCCCATCGCGCCGTAAGAATCCCAGAAGGCCGCGCCCACTTCGAGCGCCGCACGCCGCTGCGCCGCGATCATCGCGGCCATCTTGCCGCCGAGCTGAATGTCTGCACGGTCGGGCGGCCCGTAGACCAGGATCGAAGCCTGCGGGGCCGCGCGGCGGAAGCGCCGCAGGATGCCGGCGAACATGCGCTGGTAGGACTCAATCGTCCAATCGCCGTCCGACACTTCGTTCGTGCCGTAGGCGACGATAATCAAATCGGGTTTGCGCTGGACGATGTTGTCCACGAAGGCCGTGTCGTTCCAGCTAATCAGCCTCTTCGCACGCGCGCCGTTGATGCCGAGCACGTCATACGAGACGCCGGGCGCGATGTGCTCCGTCACGATGCCTAAGATTCTGGTCTTGCCCGAAGTAGTGGTGCGGACCTCTATCCGGTGCAGGCGGTCGGCGGGCGTGTCGAAGGTGTAGTAATCGGGAAGCGGCGCGTCGGACGCAAGCGAGATGGGCTGCTCCAGCACGCTCGTGCCGTCGAGTAGAATATCAATCGTGCCGCCGCCGGGCTGGCGCAGGTAATAGACCTCGAAATGGTTGCAATTGGTTTCGAGCCAGGCGCGCTCGTCCGTCTGCGTGGTGCTCAGGCCGATTCCCGCCAGCCCGTAAATGCCGTTGTCTTCGACGCGGCCGCCGATGCCGTCAACGACCCAGCCGGAGGTCGCGCCGCTCAGGACGCCACGACGTGGCGTGCTCATGGGGTTGCGCGGGACCATGTAGCCCGCGCCGCCGTCTCCGAAGTCTCGCTGAAAGTTTCTGCGTATTTCGGCGGTCAGGATGTCGGCGGCGGTGTGCGAATCGCCGAAGTGCATGATGCGCACGGGCTCGATTCGCCGTTTGACGGTGGAGAGCGAGCGGAAGAACTTATCAAGGCCGGCAGGGTTTTCGATGCCCCTCACGCTCTTTAAAACGGGCGTCTGTTGCTGCGGCGGCGTCGTCGTGCCCTCCTGCTGTGCCCTGACCTTGAGCGCCGCCAGGATGCCGACGCAGACAATCAGGCCGAGCGAAACCGCCGTCAACTTCTTGATCACGCTACCAATCATCCCCAACCGTTTACTCCCTGTCAAGCATTTCATCTCGTCGTGTCCCAATGAAAACCGCGTGTCGCAGGCGACGTTTGAGTTTCCCCAACCCTGTCACGAGGAAAGAAAGTTTATGAGGCGTGGCAAGTGCCGTTAAAAGGTTCGCGCCCGCGCTCAAAAAAAGCTGCGAACACGCCAAAAAGAGATGCGCACGGCGCCGCGGCGGTTGCCACGCGCGCGCGCCCTGTGAGAGCATCATACCGCGTTTGCCCTTTAATTTCCTAAGATTTTTCACGAAAGAGCCGGAAAAAGTGATGACATCAGCAGCGAGTCCAGCCCACCGCCACGTCTCCAAGAAAGCGAGCCGCTTCACGGAATCGGTCATCCGCGAGATGACGCGCGAGGCCCTGAAGTACGGCGCGGTCAACCTCTCGCAGGGTTTCCCGGACTTCCCCGCCCCGGCGGACATCAAGGAACGGGCCGCCCAGGCCATCGCCGACGACATCAACCAGTACGCGATTACCTGGGGAGCGAAGGATTTCCGCGAAGCGATTGCGCGCAAAACCGGGTGGTATCTGGGGCTGGAGGTCAATCCGGAGACGGAGCTGACCGTGACCTGCGGCTCGACCGAAGGCATGATCGCGGCGATGATGGCGACCGTTGACCCAGGGGACGAGGTGATCGTCTTCGAGCCTTTTTACGAGAACTACGGGCCGGACGCGATTCTCTCCGACGCGCGCCCGCGCTACGTGCCCTTGCGCGCCCCGGACTGGAGCTTCGACCGCGAAGAGCTGCGCCGCGCCTTCAACGAGCGGACGAAGGCCATCATCATCTGCAACCCGAACAACCCGACCGGCAAAGTGTTTACGCGCGACGAGCTGGAATTCATAGCCTCGCTGGTGCGCGAGCACGACGCGCTCTGCTTCACGGATGAAATCTACGAGCACATCCTCTACCCGCGCGAGGGAGCTGAAATCGGACACATCTCCATGGCACAGCTCGAAGGCATGAGGGAGAGGACCGTCATCGTCAACTCCATGTCGAAGACCTATTCGGTCACGGGCTGGAGGGTCGGCTACTGCATAGCTCCACCCGAGATTACGAACGCCATCCGCAAGGTTCACGACTTTCTGACGGTCGGGGCGGCGGCTCCTTTGCAGGCCGCTGGAGCCTACGCGCTCTCGCTGCCCAAAGAGTATTACGAGAAGTTGCAGGCCGATTACGTCGCGCGGCGCGACCTGCTTTTGCCCGTGCTCGAACGGGCGGGCTTTCGCACCTTCCGGCCCGACGGCGCTTACTACATCATGACGGACATCAGCAATTTTGGCTTCAAATCCGACGTGGAGTTTACGCGCCACCTGATACGCGAGGTCGGCGTGGCCTGCGTGCCGGGCTCTTCCTTCTACAGCCGGCCGGAGCTGGGCCACCAGCAGGTGCGCTTCTGCTTCTGCAAGCGAGACGAAACCCTGCTCGAAGCCGCCGAACGGCTCGGCAAGCTCCGTTCTTAAATGGAACCGCAGATGCAGGTGGATAGACACGGATAGAATCAAGAATAATATCCGTGTCTATCCGCCTGCATCCGCGGTTTCCGATCTATTCGTTGCGCGTAGCTTTTTCTTCGTCGAGCAGCCTGGTGGTGTTCTCTGTGACGCTCGGAGGCGTGACTAGCTCTGCTGTGTTCATGCGGCGCGGCGCGAAGTCCTGGGCGGGAATGCTCTGTGCCGGGGGGAGGGCCGAAACGCGTGTGCTCGCGTTGAGCGGCGCAGGCTGAGCTGGCGGAGCGTACTCCTGCGAAGAAGGCTTCGAGGCGGAGGCCCCTTTCTCGAAAAGCACGGCGTAGAGGATGCGCATCAGGCCGCCCGCGAAAAAGATTACGGCCGAGAGGGGGACAAGGATGTCTAACAGCGTCGTCTGGTGCTGGAAAGAGTTGATGATGGCCAGGATTGGCACGACCACCGTGCCGATGAGCATCAGCATCACTCCCTGGCGCACGCCGTTGCGGCGCGGCGAGTGCCCCTGCTCCTCAACCCCTTCAGTGTTCGAGCCAAACACGCCGCCCCGCGCCAGCAACTCGACCACGCCGCCCAGGGGAAAGCCGCAGCGCGAACAGAAGCGCATCTCGTTGGAAGCCTGTTGCTGGCCGCACTGCGGACAATACATTTACGGCAAGACCTTCTTTTCGTTGATGGACTAAAGACACGGGTGTGCCCGCGCCCGCGCAAGTGTGTCATAATCGCGCCAAAGATGGAAGACGCCGAAACCGAGAGGCTGGAAGCTAAGCGCGCCGAGGGTGAGAAGGTTATGTGGGACGCCAAACGACAGGCCATCTGGCTGACGACCGCGCTAGCGCTCGCAACCTTCGTCGTCTACCGCGACGCGCACGACGAGGCGGGCGTCTTCGACCCAGGCTACTTCGCGCTCCTGGAAATAATCTTCCTCACCGTCATCGTCATCATGTTCTACATCTACTCAAGGAAGAAGTAAAAAAGTGATGAGTAACGCGG
>DATEMM010000054.1:0-10294 GCA_035275605.1 Pyrinomonadaceae bacterium | reverse complement strand
TTAGCCACAGAGACACAGAGGCACAGAGAGAGAAGTAAAAGCAGAGAAAGAAGAGGAAGGAAATCGATTCAATAGCTTTTCTTCCCCTTAATATTTTCTCCGTCTCTCTGTGCCTCTGTGGCTTTGTCTTTCTTCGCAGGTATAGATATTCAAGATGCGCGCAATGATTCTAGCCGCCGGTTACGGCACGCGGCTCTGGCCGCTGACCGTTGACCGCACGAAGCCGGCCATCCCTTTCCTAGGCCAACCCCTGGTCGGCTACGTCGCGGAATACCTGAGCCGTTATGGCTGCCGCGAGGTCGTCGTCAACCTACACCACCGGCCAGAGTCCGTGCGCGAAGCCCTGGGTGACGGGAGCCGCTTTGGCGTGCGCCTAGAATACGTCGAAGAGGAAATCATCCTGGGAACGAGCGGCGCGATGGATAACGCGCGGCACCTCCTCGAAAACGAAACCTTTTTCGCCGTCAACGGCAAGATAATCACCGACATTGACCTGAAGAAGGCGCTTGAAACGCACCGCAGAAGTGACGCGCTCGCCACCCTCGTGCTTCTCCCGAACGCTGCGCGAGAGCGTTTTAGCGTGGTCGAAACAGAGGGCGGCCTCGTCAAGAGGTTGGGCGGTATGCCACAGCCTTTGCCGGGCAACGCTGCCGGCCAGGATGATGAAAGGGAAGTGCCTTTGATGTTCACAGGCATTCAAATCCTGGAGCCGCGCATCTTCGATTACATCCCACGCGGCGTCTTCTCGCACTCGACGACGGACGTTTACCCGCAGGCCATCGCGCAGGGTGAGCGCATCGTAGCGCACGTCGCTGCTGGCCGATGGTACGAGCTTTCGACCATCCCCAGATACCTGGACATCAGCCTCACTCTGCTCCGGGACTTAGGAAGAGACGTGCAGCTCGGCGAAGGTTGCACAATCTCTCCAGAGGCCGAGGTCGGCGAGTCCGTGCTGTGGGACGACGTGCGCGTAGATGATGGAGCATGCGTGCGCCGCGCGGTGCTTGGCGACGGGGTGTTGATTCCTTCCGGAGAGATTATAGAGAACGCTGCGGTCGTTCGTGCGGAACTCGTGCGCGGGACCGAGCCCCCGCCAAAAGCCTTGCGGGGCGAGTTTCGTGGGGGAAACTTTGTCGTCCCCCTCTCTCAGTGATACAATCCGGAAACTCTGAGTACAAGGAAACGCCGGGACTCGTCGAGCCTTTAGTCTGGACTGCTCGATAGGTAAAGCAATCCCCCGAAGCCGAGTCTCTTCAGTCCATGAGCCAATCTCCGACCGTCACGACCAGCGCCTTCGATTCATCCGCGCGCGAGCGGCTTGTAGCCTTCCTCGCGGCGCGCGGCAAGGTGAGCGAAACGGACGTGCACGCCCTGACGCCGGACGCCTCGACGCGGGAATACTTTCGCTTTCCCTGGAAGCGAAAGACGGCCATCGCGGCCGTCTACCCGGAGCCGTTCGACCCGAATTTCCATCCCTACCTGGACGTCACGCGGCTGTTCCTGGACGCGCACCTGCCCGTGCCGGAAATCTTCGAGGTGGACGCAGCGAACGGCATCATCGTGCAGGAGGATTTAGGCGACCGCCAGCTTCGACTGGTTTACGAGTCCGCCTCCGAAGATGAGTGCGAGGCTTACAAGGAGCAGGCCATAGAGCTAATCGGGCGGATTCAGGCGGCGACCGAGAGGGCTTACGAGCGTGGCTCAATCGCCAGCCGTCTTGCTTTCGACGAGGCAAAGCTCTCCTGGGAGTTGAGTTTCTTCTTCGAGCATTATTTCGGGAGCCTGCGCAAAGAGAAGATGTCGCACGGGGAGGCCGCGGAATTAAAGGCCGAGATGAATGACATCGCCGCAGAACTCTCAGCCCGCCCGCGCGTCCTTTGTCATAGAGACTTTCACGCGTCGAACCTGATGGTTGACCGCAAGGGTAAGCTGCGAATAGTCGACCACCAGGACGCGCGCATGGGGCCTGCGAGCTACGACCTTGTGACGCTGCTCCTGGACCGCCAGCCGGAGCCGCCGTCGCTCGCGGAGATTCGCGCGCACAGGCTCTTCCTGATTGACGAGAGGCGGCGGCGGGGCCTGGACGCCTTAGACCCGGACGACTTCGCGCGCGAGTTCCGCCTGATGACCGTGCAGCGCGGGTTAAAGGCCATCGGCACCTTCTCCTACCAGACGGGGGTCTGCGGGCGCGGCGCGACCTACGAGCAGTTCATCAGGCCGACCTTTCAGATCGTCCTCCAGGCCGCGGAATGGCTCAATCGCTTCCCGGCACTCAGAAGAGCGATCACGGAAAGGTTAAAAGACAGTGATGAGTACTGAGTACTGAGAAAAAGAAAGAAGGTCTTGTCTTTTAACTCAGTCCTCGGTACTCAGTACTTATCATTTATGGAACAGACATACATCAACCAATTATCGGAACACGTCGGCGGGGAGGTCACGCTCAAGGGGTGGCTGTACAATCTTCGTTCGAGCGGGAAACTGCTCTTTCCACAGTTGCGTGACGGGACGGGCGTGGTGCAGTGCGTGGTCTTTAAGAAGAACGTCCCCGAAGAGGTCTGGGACGTGCTGAAAAGTCTGGGCCAGGAATCCGCCCTGACCGTGCGCGGCACGGTTCGCGCGGACGAGCGAGCGCCCGGTGGCTACGAGATTGATGTCCTGGCGGCGGAGGTCCTCCAACAGGCGCACGATTACCCGATCACGCCTAAAGAGCACGGGACGGAATTTTTGATGGATCACCGTCACCTGTGGCTTCGCTCCAGGCGACAGCACGCCATCCTCAAAGTGCGGCACACGGTCGTCAAGGCTGTGCGCGACTTCCTGGACTCGAACAACTTCACGCTGTTAGACGCCCCCATCTTCACGCCCGCGGCCTGCGAGGGGACGACCACGCTCTTCGAGGTTGACTACTTCGACGATGCGAAAGCCTATTTGACGCAGTCGGGCCAGCTCTACAACGAGGCTACGGCCGCGGCCTTCGGCAAAGTCTACTGCTTTGGCCCAACCTTCCGCGCCGAAAAATCCAAGACGCGCCGCCACCTGACGGAATTCTGGATGGTCGAGCCCGAGATGGCCTACGCCACGCTCGAAGACGTGATGAAGCTCTGCGAGCAGTTCCTCTCCTACATCGCCGCGCGAGTACTGGAGACGAGGGCCGAGGAGTTGAAAATTTTGGAGAGGGACACGGCGAAGCTCGAAGCAATCACTCCGCCCTTCCCGCGTCTACATTACGACGAGGCCGTTAAAATCCTGCACGAGGGGCACGAGAAGGGCGAGCTGCCCTCACGCTTCGAGTGGGGCGGGGACTTCGGGGCACCCGACGAGACCTACATTTCCGGCAGGTTCGACCGTCCCGTCATGGTTCACCACTACCCGGCGGTGGTCAAAGCTTTTTACATGGCGCGCGACCCCGAAAGGCCCGAGCTTGCGCTCGGCGTGGACGTGTTAGCGCCCGAGGGCTACGGCGAAGTTATCGGCGGGGGCGAGCGCGCGACCTCGCTTGAATTTCTGCGCGGCCAGATCGCCGAGCACGGTCTGCCCGAAGCGGCCTTCGACTGGTATCTGGACTTGCGCCGTTACGGCTCGGTCCCTCACGCGGGCTTCGGCATGGGGATAGAGCGCTGCACGGCCTGGATGTGCGGCATCGAGCACATCCGCGAGACCATTCCGTTCCCGCGGATGCTCTACCGCTTAAAGCCCTAGACATTGCGGAATGCGAATTTCGGATTGCGGATTGAAAAGACGAACACGGTTTTCTTAAATCCGCAATCCGAATTCCAAAATCCGAAATCTACATATGACTGAGACTCAAGAACGCATCGTTACAATCTTCGGCGGGTCGCGCTGCGACGAGTCGTGCGTCGAGTACGGGCAGGCGCACCGGGTCGGCGAGCTGTTGGCCGAAGCCGGTTACACCATCTGCACCGGGGGCTACCTGGGCGTGATGGAGGCTGCCAGCCGCGGGGCGCGCGAAAAGGGCGGGCGCGTGCTCGGCATCGTGATGAACCAGTTCAAGGCCGAGCCGAACCGCTACCTGACCGACAAGGTCGCGACGGCACACTTTTACGAGCGCCTCCAGCACCTCATCATGCGCTCGGTCGGCTTCATAGCGCTGCGCGGCGGGATGGGCACGGTGACGGAAATCTCGCTCGTCTGGAACAAGCTGCAAACGCGCGTCATAGAGCCGCGCCCGCTTGTGCTTCTGGGCGACTGCTGGCCGCCCATTGTCGAAGCGTGGCGCAAACACCTGGTCGTCAGCGAGACGGACGTGAGCGTGATAGATTTCGCGCAGACCCCTGAGCAGGCAGTTTCGATTATCACAGAAAAAGCCAAAGGAGTTTTACTGTGAACTGTCCACAATGCGGCGCGACATTGATGACAGGCGCGAAGTTTTGCAGCGCGTGCGGCGCACGCTTTGAGCCCCCGCCCAACTACCAGCCCGGCTCGTACATGGCCGGACCCGGCGCACCGCCTCCGCCCGTTTACGCAGCAGGCGCACAGCCGCCTCCACCACCCCCGCCGCCGCAGTACCAGGCGGGCTACGCGCCCTACGGTTTCACGTCGCCTTCACCTCAGGGCCAGGGCATTCACATGGACGAGGACGCGCGCGGGCAGGGGCGCGGCTACAGCTACGAGATTCAGTACCAGCCCTCGTTCTCGCTCGTCATCATCCAGCTACAGCCTGAGCAGTCAATCCTGGCCGAGGCCGGGGCGATGGTTTCGATGTCGGCCAACGTGGAGTTGCAGTCGGAGATGAAAGGCGGTTTCTTCGGCGCGCTCAAGCGGGCGGCTGGAGGCGAGTCTGCATTCGTCTCGACCTTCACGGCGCGCGGAGGGCAGGGTGAAGTCTGCTTCGCGCCCGGCTCGCCCGGAGACATCGCCGGGATCGAGTTGAACAACCAGATGTTCTTCGTCCAGTCGAGTTCCTACCTGGCGGGCGACGCGAGCCTCTCTGTGGACACAAGGTGGGGCGGCGCGAAAAACTTCTTCGGCGGTGAGGGCCTGTTCGTCCTACAGGTCAGCGGGACGGGGCTCCTGCTGCTCTCTTCCTTCGGCGCGATTCATCGCAAGAGACTTCAGCCGGGCGAGCGCTACGTCGTAGACACCGGCCACCTGGTCGCCTGGGAGGGAACGACGCAGTACAGCTTGCGCAAGGCCGCCGCGGGCTTCTGGCGCAGCATGATGAGCGGCGAGGGAATCGTCTCCGAATTCATAGGGCCCGGCGAAATCTTAATCCAGACGCGCAACCTAGCGGCCTTCGCCGGATTGATGAAACCCTTCTTCCCGTCGCAGTCGAACTGAGGAAAGGCAGAAGTCGGAATCCAGAAGCCAGAAGCCGGAATTAAAAGCACGGGCTGCTGTTCTTCTGTTTCCTTTTCTCCTGGCTCCTGGCTACTGACTACTGGATTCTGTTTTTATGAATGAAGTTTTAACTACGCAGCAGCCGCAACCGCTCCTTTCTGATCGTCCGGGCGCGGGTCGGCGCGTCAGTATTCTGGGCGTCCCGCTCGCCTTTGGCTCAAGCCTCGCGGGAGTAGACATCGGGCCCGCGGCCCTGCGCGTGGCGCGGCTCAACCAGCGCGTGGCCCAACTCGGCTACGAAGTGCGCGACCTGGGCGACATGCGCATCGCACGGCCGCAGACCGTGGTGGAGCCAGCCGAGAAAGCTAAATACCTGCCGGAGATCAGCGCCGTCTGTGAAGAGCTGGCAATCGAGGTGCGCAACATTCTGGGCGGCGGGGAACTTCCGCTGGTTCTCGGCGGCGACCACTCAATCGCCGTCGGCTCGTTCGCCGGGGCTGCCTCTTTCTACCGCGAGCGGAATCAAACGCTCGGCCTCATCTGGTTCGACGCACACGCCGACATGAACACGCCGGAGACCAGCCCGTCGGGCAACATCCACGGGATGCCTTTATCGGCGCTGCTAGGCTACGGCGCGCCCGAGTTGACAGGGGTCGCGGGCTTCGCGCCCAAGCTTGACCCGCGCTTCTGCGCGCACATAGGGGCGCGCGACCTGGATCAGGGCGAGCGCGAGTTAATCCGCAGCCTGGGCATGCGCTTCTTTACGATGCGCGAGATAGACGAGCGCGGGATGAGCACCTGCATTGACGAAGCGATTGCCATAGCCTCGCGCGCTTCCGGCGGCTACGGCGTGACGTTCGACATTGATGCCCTGGACCCTGGCGACGCCCCCGGCTCCGGCACGCTCGTGCGCGGCGGACTGACCTACCGCGAATCGCACCTGGCGCTGGAGAAGATCGCGGAGGCGGGCGGCATGCGCCTGCTCGAACTGGTCGAGATCAACACGGCGCTCGACGTCAACAATCGGACGGCGGAAATCGGCGTCGAACTGATCCTGTCCGCTCTAGGGAAGACGATACTGTAAGAGAAGTCTGGAGTCTGGAGTCTGGAGTCTGGAGTCAAAAGACAGAAATTGTTTTTGACGAGTTGACTGACAGACTCCCTGACTCCAGACTCCAGACTATTACTTTATGAAGAAGCTGCGAGTCGGGGTGATTTTCGGGGGGCGTTCGGGCGAGCACGAGGTCTCAGTGCGCTCGGCCCGCGCGGTGATTGACGCGATTGACGCGCGTCGTTACGAGGTTGTGCCAATCGCGATCACGAAGGAAGGGAAGTGGCTCTCGCCGGCGGAGGCCACACGCCTTTTGCCGGAAGAGACCAAGAGACTCCTCCCCGATGAAGTGAGCGCCGAAAAGCGCCCGCCCTCAGCCCTCATCGGCGACCCCTCCAATAACGGTCTCGCCGCGCGAAGCGGGACGGACGACCTGGCACAGGGGCGCACCCTGGACGTGGTCTTCCCGGTCCTGCACGGAACCTACGGCGAGGACGGCACGATCCAGGGCTGGCTCGAAATGGTCGGAATGCCTTACGTCGGCTGCGGCGTCTTGGCCTCTTCGTGCGGGATGGACAAGGTGACGATGAAAATCCTCTTCAAGGAGGCGGGCCTCCCCATCTGTCGCCACACCTGGTTCCTGCGCAAGGAATGGGACAGCGACCGCCAGTCGATTCTCCGCCGCGTAGCGCGCCAGATCGGCTTCCCCTGCTTCGTCAAACCCGCCAACCTGGGCTCGTCCGTCGGCATCTCCAGGGCGAAGGATAAAGCTTCTCTGGCACAGGCCGTGGAGCTGGCCGTGCGTTACGACCGCAAGGTGATCGTCGAGGAAGGGCTCGACGCGCGCGAGATAGAGTGCGCCGTGATGGGTAACGACCAGCCGCAGGCGAGTTTGCCCGGCGAGTACGTGGTGCACGACAAGAGCGCGGCGTTTTTGGACTACACGGAGAAGTATACGGACACGGGCCACGTCGAATTCGTCGTCCCGGCCCAGCTCTCAAAAGCCCTCATCAATCGCATTCAGCGGCTGGCGACGCGCGCCTTCAAGGCCGTGGACGCCGCCGGGCTGGCCCGCGTGGACTTCTTCCTGCGCCGGGACACTAATGAGCTGCTCGTCAACGAATTGAACACCATGCCCGGCCTCACGGACGTCTCCGGCTTCCCCAAGATGTGGGCCGCCTCCGGCATCCCCTTCCAGCAAGTCATCGACCGCCTCATCCAACTGGCCCTGGAAAACCACCAGGAGAAGTCGCGCAACGAAACCAGCATCTAGGCGATTGCGGAATGCGGATAACGGGATTGCGGATTTAAGAACAAGTCTCAACTTGTCTTTCCAATCCGCATTCCGCAATCCGAAATCCACAATCGGGCGATTCCGCAATTACTTTTTTGGTGCTCTGTAGCCTTTGCGTGTGCGGGCTGTGAATTCGTTGCGTGCGACCTTGACGTCAATTTCGCGCCACTTGCCGTCGCGCGCGCGGTTTGAAGGTTGGTAGGCGAGCGTGTACTGGTTGCCCAGCTCTTCGAGGATGCTGTTAAAGGCTTCGCGCAGCGCCTGCCCTCCAGGCGTCTGTATGTAGCGGCCGCCGCTCTTACTGGCGAAGTTACGCAAGGCCCCGGCGGCCTGCGCACGCGCCTGCGGGCTCGAAGTCTCAGGCGCGGACATGTCCACCGTGTAGATCGTGACGCCCGCGTTGAAGGCCACGGACAGCGCCTTGTCCATAGAGGCGGAGCTTCTCGTGTCGTAACCGTCTGAGAGAATCAGGATGGCGCGCCGCTTTTCCGGGCGGTGCGAGAGGTCCTCGGCGGCCCGCACGATGGCATCGTTCAAAATCGTCATCCCCTTGGCGCGCATCCCGAAGGCGAGCGGGGCCAGGTCGCGGCTGGGCGAGTAGTCCTGTATCTGCTCTATATCGGAGTCGAAGCGGTAGACCGCCGCGACGTCTTCCTCGCGTAACCCGTCCAGAAAGCGAATCGCCGCCGAGCGGGCCAGGGAGACGCGCTTCTCCATGCTGCCGGAAAAATCCAGCAGCACGGCCGCCGCGAAAGGCGTCTCTTCCGCGCCGAAGGTGGAAATTCTCTGCTCTCGCCCGTCCTCTGTCAGCTTAAAGTCGGCGCGGCTCAAACCCCGCGCGTACTTGCCGGAAGCGTCCGTGACGGTGACGTTGACGACGACCAGGTCCGTGTTGACGCGCACCACGTCATCATCGTCCTGGGCCTCCTGGGCCTGGGCGGAAATGAACAACAGGAAAATCGCCAGCAGGGCGGCCAGGCCGTTAAGAAAGGCTCTGAGAGCGGTGCGCTGGCAGTTGTGGGTTGGCATCTTCGAGGGATGAACTAATCAGCGTGCGTAGGTCCGTACAAATCGGATGACTTCGAGCAACTCGTTGGCGCGCTCGATGACGGAGGCAGAGACGACCTGCCGCGGCGTATTCTCGACGCCCTTGCGCATCTTCTCGGAAACTTCCGCGAGGCGCGCGAGCGCCGGCTCAATCTGCGTGGGCACGTCTTCCAGCGTCGTGTCGCCGTCAGAGCCTCCGGCTTCGCTGCGAATCTTGCGGGTAATCTTTTCCAGGCGCTCCAGCTTCTTCTGCTCGGTGCGACCGAAGGCTTTGTTATGCAAATAGGAATCGCGCAGCTCAGTGCTGAGCTGCGCGGCCTCGCGCGCGCGCTCCAGATTCTCCTCGTAATCTTTTCGGGCGGCCCTGATGACCTGGCGATCCAGCATCTCCGCTTCGGGCGAGCCGACCATGATGTCTGACTCTTTACGGTCGGCCCCCTTGTCTGCGCTCACGGGATTGGCAGGATCCCGCCGGGCTTGAGTGGTCTTCCGTTGCGCCTGAACGTCACCCGCCAGGCACGTCACGAGAGCCAGAAAAAGCAATATGCGCAGTAGCATCAAGGTCCCCTTACTGAGCCGATTCGACAAAGCCCTAATTGCCCGGATTGTAGCGGAAACGCTCTCACGGCATCAAGCGCGTCATAGAAACACCCCTGAGACGATTGATGGCAAACCAACGGTTGTCCGAGCAGGCTTATATAGCTCGAACTTTTAATCAGGGCGACCTCGCTTCGACTCAGAAAGACCGCAACGCTTAACGAGTAAGTATTCCCCGGATTAGCTCTCGCGCCTCAAAGGATAACTTGAAGAGATGTCGCCATGCCGACTTCTCATCTTTAGCTTTAAGAATGAAAGGCCGCCCCACACTTTGAGGATGGCCCTGGATGTTGGCTACAGAACAGTGGCGCGCACACGCGCGCCGCCGTCTCAGGGAATCTTCGAGGGGTTATCCGGAGTGTTAATAAATTCCTCCCCAGTTTTCGGCGAAGAGGGCCGCCCGACGACTATCGTGCGGGTCGTCTCCGGTGCGCGCTCTACGGGGCGGGGCGCGCCGGGAGCAGTTTTGAAGCCTATCTCGTTAGACGAAGCGCCGGATTTGATGCGCAGGAGCTTCCAGCTTCGGTAGTTGCCCGTGAGCGTAAGCGAATAGCGCCCCTTCTGGTCCGGGGCGAGGTCCCCTGGCTCTACGTTCAGGACGCGCACCTCGGTGCCAGCGTCTTTACGGTGCGCCAGTTCGATTTCGACGGTCAGGTTCGAGAGGTTTTCGCCGGAAATGTTTTGCACCGTGCCGCCAATCAGGGCCTCGGAGCCTTTGCGCACAGCCTCGTCCATGAAAATCTGAACCTTTGCGGGAAGGACCGTGTGGGCCGTCTTCGTTTTGGCCTCGGGCGCGACTCCGACCAGTTCTTCGTGGCGCTTTCGCCAGACGAGAAAGCCTATGAGCATAGTGGCCGTGATGGCCAGCGCCAGTACGATTGAGACTATCTTGATTAAAGACGAGCGGCCGCGTCTCCCCTCTGGGCCGTCCGTTTCCGTAAAATTATCCTTAATACTGCCTGGAGTAATCATCCTAAAACGTCCTTACAGGGTTGAGGTATACGATG
>DATEMM010000053.1:0-8443 GCA_035275605.1 Pyrinomonadaceae bacterium | reverse complement strand
CCTCCGGCGGCTGTGACGAGCTTGGACCTGATAATTGTCTGAACAGTGCAATCCATTTATGGGATGCCGTGACTCGCAAACCCATCGCGCGACTGACGGGGACGACTGGTGAAATCAATAGCCTGACTTACAGTCCCGATGGGAAGACGCTGGCATCCGGCGGTTGCGCAAAATATGAGGCACGTTGCCATCAAGGGCAGATATCATTCTGGAATCCTGACGCTCAGCAGCCCGCCTCTCAACCGCTCACGGCCCACGACGGGGCTGTCCAGATGCTGGCCTTTAGTCCTGACGGCCGCATTTTGGCCTCCAGCGAAGGAAATAAGATTATCCTGTGGAACGTCGAGACACGCCAGCCTCTTAGCGAAATCGTATCCGGCCATCAGTATAAGTACGGGAGTCTCGTTGAGACCCCTGTTGGCAGCCTCGCCTTCAGTCCTGACGGCAAAACTCTCGTGTCGGGCGGCTGCGGAAAGCTTGAGGAGAGGCCGTGGGCGGGTAAGACAACCGAAGGCTGTACACAAGGTGAAATTCGTTTCTGGGACGTGGCCACTCGCCAGATGGTGGGGCAACCCCTGACCGGCCATACAGACAAGATCAGGAGCATGGCATTCAGCCCTGACGGCCGGACCTTGGCCTCGGCGTCCGGCAGACTCGACGGAACGATCAGACTCTGGGACGTCGCCACACGACAGCCTCTCGGGTCAGCTCTGACGGGCTCGGTCGCCACCTCCATGAGCAAGCTGGTCTTTAGCCCTGACGGAAAAATCCTGATCTCGTCTTCGACGGGCGCTACCACTCAAAGCATCTTCCTGTGGGACGTGGCAACTCGTCAGCCTATCGCCCAACCTCTCGTCGGTCACAACAATTTTCTAGCGGACATCGCTTTGAGCCCGGATGGGAGCAGGCTGGCGTCCGGCGGCTACGACAAAACGCTCATCCTCTGGGACATGAGTCTGGATTCATGGATTGCCCACGCCTGCCGCCTCGCCAACCGCAACCTGACGCGCGACGAGTGGGAACAATACTTTCCCGACCGGCCGTATCAGAAAACCTGCCCGAACCTGCCGGAGCCGAAAGAATAGAAGATTGAGAATCGCCGGTGCGCTCCCGGCTAACCAAGACGCGTCAGGAGTAGATGTTCATCGGACGCGTCAGAAGGCGAACGGGGTCTTCGACGTTGAGGGCCTCGCGGACGTAGAAGGCTTCGCCCGCGGCCACTCCGATGAGCGAGCCGTAGTAGCGCATGCGCCACTCTATCTGCTGTAGGAAATTCTTGTCGCTGATGCGCGTCTCGGGCTCGTCCGAGCCTTCGCGGTAGAACTGCGAGACGTGCGCGCGGATGGCCCGCATCTTCTCCTCCACGAACTCCGAGACGTCCACGATGAAGGACGGGATGACCAGGCGCGAGGAGACGTTATGTGCCAGCGCGGGCACGCGCACGCTCTCCAGGCCGTACTCTTCGTCGTAGCGGCGCATGCTGGCGAGGCGCGCTGCCTCGCGCACGATGCGGCACGTCGCGGCGTGGTCCGGGTGCGGGTCGTCCCAGTGCGAGGTGAAGATCACTTTGGGCTTGTGCGCACGTATGACACGCACCAGGGCGCGGCGCGACTCTTCTGTGAGCCAGACGTGGCCGTCCGGCTGCTCCAGGTTGAGCCGCACGTCCAGCTTCATGATGCGGGCCGCGTCCCTGGCCTCTTCGGCGCGGCCTTCCACTGTGCCGCGCGTTCCCATCTCGCCGCGCGTCATGTCTAACACGCCCGTGCGGTAGCCCAGAGATTTCAGCTTGAGGAGTGTCCCGCCCACCGTCAGCTCGGCATCGTCAGGATGCGAGAAGACGCCCAGCGCGTCTAGTTCTACGTTAGAAGCCATCAACTAACCCTCTGGTTGAAATAGCCACAGAAGGCACAGAGGATAAAAAGACCGGGCATAAAAAAGTGTGCCTGCTATTTCCTTCATAGTTTTCTCCGCGTCTCCGTGTCTCTGTGGCTTTCTGACAATCTGAGATTTAGCCTAGCACATGCTCGCCGGTCAAGCTGGCATTTGACGCTCCCGTGCAGTTTTCTGTAGCCTGCAACTCATCGTAGAGAGAAAAATGAACCTCGTCGTCCTCGGCTCTGGCACATCCGTTCCGCACCCGCGGCGCGCTTCCACCTCTCACTGGGTTGAGACACGCAATGGCTCGCTCCTCCTGGACGTGAGCGCCCCGGCCGTTCACCGCATGGCACAGGAGAACCTGGACTGGGTCAACCTGGACGCCGTCTGGGTCAGCCATTTTCACCTCGATCACGTCGGAGGTCTCGCGCCATTTCTCTTCGCCACGAAGCACGCCCCGCAAACACGTTCGCGTCGCAAGCCGCTCTCGATTTACGGGGGCCGCGGCCTTAAACGACTCTTCCGCGCGTTCGACGAAGCGAACGATTACAAGCTGACCAGGCAGCCCTTTCCCGTTGAAATCTTCGAGGTCTCGCCCCGCTCACAGTTCGAGATTCTGCCGGGAGTGTGCGCTGGTGTTTTCTCTACCCCGCACACGCGTGAGAGTTTGGCCCTGCGCCTGACCGACGAGGACGGCGCGTCTCTCGTCTACACTTCGGACACGGGCTACACGGACGCGCTCGCTCAGTTTGCCGCCAACGCGGACCTCTTCATGGTGGAGTGCTCTTTCCGGCGCGACAAGCCCGTGAGGACGCACCTTGAGCTGGAGGACGCGATGCGGCTGGCCCGCCGGGCAAAGGCGCGCCGGGTTCTGCTCGGCCATCTCTACCCGGAGTGGGACGGCGTGGACATTTCAGGGGAGGCCAAAAAGCTCTGGCCGGGCGAAACCATCGCGGCGGAGGACGGGCTGCGCCTGCGCATCCAGGCAGAGAGTGTTATAAGATAAGCGCCGCCACACTCAGACTTCAGAGGGAGAGGTTTCGACGAACATGGGAATCAAGTCTTCAATTCGCGCACGGTGGATCATCGCAACGGCTCTCCTTTTACTTCTCTTCCGGCCAGCGCTCACCATTGGCACAATCGACGACCGCGACGCCGAGCTGCTGGAAACCGGGCGCGCCGTCAAACTGCAAACGCCTCCGCCCGCGCCCGCCTCCATCAAAATCGTCTCCTACAACATACGCTACCGCAGCGGTGAAGACCTGCGGAAGTTGATCGAGCTGCTGAAGTCCGACGCGGAGATCGGGCGCGCCGCCATCATCGGCTTGCAGGAAGTTGACCGCAACCGTAAGCGCACGGGCAACGTCAACACGGCGCGCCTGATGGCCGAAGAGCTTGGCATGTACTACGCCTGGGCCGCGCCGCCCCCGCCTCCGTCCAAGGGTAATCGCGTGCAGGAGGAAGAGACGGGCGTCGCCATCCTGAGCCCGTACCCGCTCGCGGACGTGAAGCGCTTTGTGCTGCCGAACGAAGGGCCTGGGGGTCGCCGCCGTGCCGCAATCGGCGCGACCGTCAAGACGGGCGCGGGCGACGTGCGCGTCTACTCGATTCACGCGGAGCTTCGCACTTCAAATCAAGAGCGCCTGCAACAGCTCCGGGCCGCTTTGGACGACCTCAACGAGCATCATGCAGGAATCGAGCGCGCCGTCGTGCTCGGCGATTTCAACACGCTGACGGGAAAGGATGTGGACAAGACTTCGGAGTTGTTTACGAGCGCGAAATTCTCCACGCCCTTCAACAACGCCGCCTCCACCTGGAAGACTTTCATCATCGAGCTCAAGCTCGACTGGCTCTGGCTGCGGAACCTGCGCCCCACCAACCACGGCATAGACAAAAAGATCGGCCTCTCCGACCACTGGCCGCTGTGGGTCACGGTCGCCCTGCGCGACGAACACGAGGCCAAGAAGTAGAGGGCGACGCGAACGCTCTTCAGACACCGCAATCACACGACACTGGTCAGACGCTTCAATTTTTTGAGGGAGGATGAAGATGATGTTGTTGAAGAAATCCACTCTGCTGCTTATCGTCGTCATTGCATTGCTCGGCCTGGCCGGGTGGTCCGGATACGCCCAGAAGAAAAGTCCAGGGACAGCCGTGTGGGAGTATAAGGAGGCCGTCAATGTCTCCGAGCCACAGGTGAATGTCCTCGGGGTGCAGGGCTGGGAGATGGTCGGGTTCTCCGTCGATAGTAACGGCAACAAGTTTATGTATTTCAAGCGTGCCAAGTAGCTGCCCGGCCCAGGTGATTTCGCTTCAAATGCTCTGAGATGAAAAGACCCGAGGGCTATTATCCGGCCATCATGCGGAAGGTTCTGATCATCGGCCCAGGCGGCGCGGGCAAGTCAACCCTGGCCCATAAATTGGGTAGGCTGCTTAACATCGAAGTCCTGCACCTGGACAGGTTCTACTGGCAGCCGGGGTGGGTCGAGATGCCGAAACCCGACTGGCTCAAAAAAGTCGAAGAGCTATCAAGGCGAGACGCCTGGATCATGGACGGAAATTATTCCGGCACGCTTGAGCTGAGAGTCCGGGCGTGCGACACAGTGATCTTCATGGACATGCCCCGCGCGCTCTGTCTCTGGCGCGTGCTGAAGAGGTCCAGGATGTATCGGAAGAAGAGCAGGCCGGACGTGGGAGAAGGCTGCCCGGAAAAGTTGCCCTTAAGCTTCCTCCTCTGGATATGGAACTATTCGCGCCGGACGCGGCCCAAGGTCGTCAGGCTGCTCGAAGCAAACCGGGGCGAGAAGAAGATCGTCTGGCTGCGGTCTCAAAGGGACGTGGAAAGATTTCTCTCCGAGCAGGGAGCGGCCAACAACTGATTCGACCCTGGGCGGACAGAGCTGAATAAAGAAGGCGGTGAGTTCGCCCCAAACTCACCGCCTTCAGCGTCGTGTGGTGCAGCCCCAAGCGGGGAGACCTACCTGGGGCGCACACACGCGACGAAAAGCAGGGCGGAGGGATGAGGGATAAGGGATGAAAGTGGTCGAGTGAAAGCGTCAAGTGAATTAATCAATCGCGCTCTTACTTCATCCCTCCGCCCTCATCCTTCATCCCTTCGTTACCTCACGCTGACGACGACGTTGTTGGCCTGCATCGCGTTCCCGGTAGCGCGTTGCAAATCCGCAATCGCCTTGTTCAAATCGGTCTGGGCGCGCAGCTCGTTGCCGCGAGCGGTCGTCAGGGCCGTCTGGCGCTCCAGCACCAGGAAGAGCGTGGATTGGCCCGCGTCGAACCTGCGCTGCTCGCTCGTGTACTGCTGCTCAGAGGCTTCGCGCGCGGCGGCCGCTGCACGCAGACGCGACTGGGCCGTGCGCACCACCTGAAGGGCGTTTCGCACCTCGACCTGTATCAACTGCTCCAACTGCTCGCGCTGCGTCGCGATCCTCTTCCCCTCCACGAGCGAGCGCCCCAATTGCGCCTCAGCCGTCCGGTTCCTCAAGGGCAGATTGAGCTGCACGCCGACCCTAAAGTTGCTGTAGCGGTTCGCCCCCAGATTCAGCAGGGACTGATTCAATCCGCCCACCAGCTCTTCGGGAATTGTCTGCGCCGCCGGCTCAGGCAAGGGCGGCAATCCCTGTAGCTGCGAGAGCACGTTGATGCGCTCGCGCAGTTGCGCCGACGAGAGAGTCAGCGGGTTGATGGCGTTGCTGCTGTTGAGCGAGCCCGAGAGGCCGACCACGCCGTAGCTCCCGATTAAATCGACCTGCGGCTTGGTCTGCTCGCGGAAATATCGCTGGTCTATCTCGTTTATCTCGCGCGCGGTCGTAGACTGCTGAAGCTCCGTGCGGTTGGCAATCGCCTCGGCCATCGCCTCCGTCAGGGTGACGGCGGGCGGCGTCAGGTCAACCGAATCTACGGGGATGATCGAGACGTTCCAGAAAGGCGACTGGCGATTTTCCGCGATCAAGTTCTTCAAATTGTTCTCAGCGCGCTGCACGTCTTCGAGCGCCGTGTAGACGCTCTGCTCGTAGCCGGAGACCTGCGCGTCAGCCGCGACCACGTCTATGGGCGCGAGCACTCCCTCCTCGACCAGCCGCCGGTTGTGCTCAAGCTGCGTGCGCGCGTCCCGCACGGCATCGCGCTGAATTTGCAAGTTGCGGAGCGCGAAGACCAAATCCCAGTAGGCGCGCTGCACCAAGGTAATGACATCTATGGCGCGCTGGCGAAACTGCGCGTCCGTCAAAGAGAGATTCTTCTTGGCGACTTCGATGAGGCGGCGATTGTTGTCAAAGCGCAGGCCGCGAATGAGCGGCTGCGTGTAGTTGAAAGTGAGCGCCGTCGGGTACTGCGGGTTGAGCGCCGCGAACTGATTGTTGGTCGTCAGGCGAAGGGCCGAGAAGTCCACGCGGTAGCCGCCGCCGAATTTCGGGGTGAGCCCCTCTATGCGCGCTGTGCCAGTGTAATCGCTCTGCGTGACCGCGCCCGTCGAGCTTCCACTGAGGAAACTGGCGGAAGGCGTCTCGCTCCTCTCGTAGTAGGAGAGCGAGCTGAAACGCGGGTCGTAGACGCCGCGCGCGCCCAGGAGGTCGAACTCGGCGGCGCGCACGTTCTGCCTTGAGACCTCTATGTCCTTGTTGTTGGTGAGCGCCATCTCCAGGGCTTCCCGAAGGGTGAGAGGCCGCTGCTCTGTCATGTCCACGCCGACGCGGCCGATTTCTGGCAGCGGGCGTTCGGGCGCGCGATAGTCCGGGGCGATCTGCGGCACGGCCGGAAGGTTCTCCGTCGCGGGCGCAGGTGTTGGCACACTCTCGCGCCCTGGAAGGCGCGGGGCCTGTGCCGGGGCCACCGTCTGGCCAGGTACAGGGCGCTGCGGACGGTCCTGCTGGTCGGTTGGCGCAGGGGGGTTGCTCAAATTGCCCGAAGGCAAGCTGTCCGTCGTCGGAATGGAGGAAGAGGGCGTTGCGCCTCCCTGCGGGGTCTGCGGCTGCGTGGCAGGGGCCGGACTGGTTCCGCGGTTCTGCTGGTCGGCCTGCGTGGTCGGCTGCACGCTCTGCTCAGTCTGCCCGGCGGGCGTCAGCGGGCGCGCGTTCGAGGCGGGCGGGGGCGCCTGCCCCTGCGGATTGTTCCCGGAGGGAGCGATGCTGATTCCGCTCGAAGATGAAGGCGGCGCAGTCTGCGTCGGCGTATTGCCCGACGGCGCGGGAGTGACGGGCGAAGTAGTCGTCCCCCCTGGCTGCTGCGCGAAGACCGCCCCTCCGGCCCCGCTCAAGCACAAGACAAAGGCAAAGGCCAAACCCGTGATTCCCGTATTTAACTTGCGACGATTCATATCAATTCTTTCGATTTCGGATTGTGGATTGCGGATTGCGGATTTAAGAAAAAGCAATTGTCTTTTCAATCCGCAATCCGAAATTCCAAATCCGAAATCGTTAGTGTTTCGTAAACATTCCGAAAAGCGACGCCGTGGCCGAAGCCGTCTTGCGCCTGGCCCAACCGAACGCCCCGCGCACCGGCGTTAGGATTCGGCTGAAGACGTGGCTGCGGCCCAGGTCGTCGAAGAGCGAGTAGAAGACGGGCACGGCCAGCAGCGTCAGCATCAGACACAGAGATTGTCCGCCGACGACCAGCACGCCGATGGAGCGGTTCGTCCCGGACCCTGGCCCAGACGAAAGGACGAGCGGCATCATGCCCGCCACGAGCGCAATGGTCGTCATCAAGATGGGGCGGAGGCGGTCGCGGTTCGCCTGAATGATCGCGTCGTAGCGGTCCATCCCCTGCGCTCGCAATTCGTTCGTGTGGTCGATCTGCAAGATGGCGTTCTTCTTGACGACGCCGAACAGGAGCAGGAGTCCGAGGCCCGAAAAGATGTTGACGGTCTGCCCCGTAATCAGCAGCGAGACGATGCCAAACGGAATCGCCAGCGGCAGCGTCAGCAGGATGGTCACGGGGTGTATGAACGACTCGAACTGCGCCGCCAGCACCATGTACATGAAGACGAAGGAGAGGACGAAGGCGAGCATGAAGTAGTAGCCCGCGCGCCCCAGCTCTTTCGAGCGCCCGGCCGTGCCGGTCTTGTAAGCGCTCTCGACTTTCAGCTCTTTGACGTACTCGTTCATCTTCGCGACCACGTCGGCCTGCGAGCCGCCGGGCCGGACGTTGGCCAGCAGGGAGACCTGCCGCTGGCGGTTCAGGCGGTCAATCGCAGAAGGCCCGGAGCCCTCCTCTATGACGACCAGATTGTCCAGGCTGACCCAGCCGATCTTCGCCGAAGGGACGATCATGCGCTTGAGGCCCTCGACGCTGGCGCGAAACTCGCCCGTCGCGCGCACCCGCACGTCGTACTGATCTGTGCCGGCGTTGAAGGTCGAGACCTTCTGCCCGGCGACCAGAGTGTTCAGCGCCTGCGCAATATCGCCGACGCGCACTCCCAAATCTCCTGCGCGCGCGCGGTCGATGCGAACGCGCAGCTCCGGCTTACCCGTAATCAGGGTGGAGTCCGCGTCCACTACATCGGGAATGGTCCTCATCTTCGCCAGCAGCTCTTCGGAATACTGCGTCAGCTTTTGCA
>DATEMM010000052.1:0-3630 GCA_035275605.1 Pyrinomonadaceae bacterium | reverse complement strand
TGTCCTTCATCCAATCGCAAATCGCAAATCTAAAATCGCAAATTCTTCTCTTCCAGCATTCTTCCGAGCGCGTACATCATCCACGCCTGCGACCAGCGCATGTAGGGCGTGCGGACGGTGTGTAGGCGGCGGCGCTGGTAGTAGAAGAAGCCGCGCGGGTCGCGCAAATTTTCTATCGCCCAGCGGGCTATCCTTTGTGCCAGTTCGATTGCGCCCTCGTCAAACTCACGCAGCTCCACGAGCGCAACTATGCCCGCGCCGGCCGAATGCGCGTCCGCCGGGTAGAGTCTATCATGGAAGTATTTCGGCCAGCCGTTCGCCAGAAAGAACGACTCGCGCCAGAACTCGTAGCCGCGCACAAGCGCACTCTTGAATTCGTCGCCCGCGGCGGGGCAGGCACGCATGACGCGGCCTAAGCTCGTCAGGACGAAGGCCGTGTGGAAATTGTCGGCCCAGGATTGATAGCCGTCCGCGCCGTATGCCCAGGAGCCGTCCGCGCGCTGGCGATTGGTGACGTAACGCGCGCCGCGCACGGCCCACTGGCACAACTCGTCTTCGCCCGCGAGTGCGCCGACACAAGCGAGCGTCTCCGCCGCCAGCAGGCTCGCGTTGAAGACGCGCGTGCTATCTACGGGCGAGTAGCTCCAGCAGACTTCCCCCTCCGACTCCTGGCTCCGTGGAAGGTCTTTGAGGATGAAATCGCAGGAGCTTCGCGCCAGATGCAGGTAGGTTTCGTCGCCCAGGTCGCGCGCCGCTTCCAGAAAAGCGCGTGCGGCAAACGCCGTTGGCACGATGGTCGGCGTCCCCTTCGGCGCGAAGAACGCGCGCCCCTGCCAGTCGAAGTTGTAGCCCCACGCCGCGCCGCTCAAGCCCTCAATCCTGGAAGACTCTAAATGCCCGAGCAGTGAGCGCGCCTCCGCCTCGGCCTCCTTCGCCCGCGTCCGGCGAAAGTGTGCCAGAGCAGCAAGCGCAAAGAGAGCAGTGCCCTTCGGATTTCTCCCGGCGGGGACGCGTGCCGGTTTTCGGAAACTGACGGGTGAGCGTTTGAAGAGCTGCGTCCAGACGAGGCGGGCCGCGCGCGAGTTTTTAAGCGGCGTGGCTTGAAACAAACGGCTGTTGAGGGCGTCGAAGGGGTCGTGCCCGGAGTAGTCACGCTCGCGGCACCAGGCGGCCAGGGTGTTGTATGCGTGCTCCAGTTCGCTCTTCATCCGTGGGCCGTCACAGCTTGCTGCCCACGGAAGTCTCTATCCGCCGCGGGGTCTCTATAAAGCTCTCGTGCCAGAGCTCGAACATGAGCAGCGTCCAGAGCAGCTTGCGATGATTGGCGACGCCTCGCTCGTGCTCGTCCTGTATGCGCTGGACGTAGTCCGCGTTGAAAAGTCCGGCCCGGCGTATGCGGTCAATCGAGAGAAGGTCGCGCGCGAGCGGGCGCAGTCGCCCTTTGAGCCACTCGGCGACAGGCACGCCGAAACCCTTTTTGCCGCGCCGTGTGACGAAAGGCGGCAGGAGGTCGCGCACGGCGCGCTTCAAAATGTATTTCGTCGTGCGCCCGCGCAGCTTGTAATGGACGGGCAGGCTCGCCGCGTACTCCGCCACGCGCGGGTCCAGAAACGGCGCGCGCGCCTCAAGCGAAACTGCCATGCTCGCCCTGTCCACTTTCGTCAGGATGTCTTCGGCTAAATAGAGCCGCGTGTCCAGGCTCTGCATGCGCTCGACCAGATTGTCCGCGTCGCAGTCTTCCGTGATGAGGCGGCGCGCTTCCCTGTAAACGTCCACGCCGGACTCTCCGGCGGCCTCCTTCGTCAGGAGCCGCCCCTGCTCTTCGGGCGTGAAGGAGCCGAACCAGACGTGATGGCGCGCGACCTCGTCGTAATTCATCCCGGTGATGAAGCGGCGCGCCTTGAAGTCGAATGAAAGGTTCTTGGTCTTGACCGGCAGGCGGCGGACGATGGGCTCGACCACCGCGCGCCTGAGGAAGAGCGGCAGCCGCGCATAAGCGCGCGCCAGATTGTGCCCCCAGTACATGGGATAGCCAGCGAAGAGCTCGTCGCCGCCATCGCCGCCGAGCGCGACAGTGACGTGCTTACGCGTGAAGCGCGAGAGCAGGTAGGTCGGCACCAGCGACGGGTCGCTAAACGGCTCGTCCATCCAGGAGCCGATCTCGCCAACCAGGTTCGCCGCCAGGTCAACGCTCAAGCGTTCCTCGTGGTGGTCCGTGCCTAGAAACTTGGCGACCGCGCGCGCGTAACTCGATTCGTCGAACGAGGATTCCGCGAACGAGATGGAGAAAGTCTTGACCGCCTCGGACGATGCGCGCACGGCCATCGCCGCGACCGTCGAAGAGTCTACGCCGCCCGAGAGCAGCACCCCGAGCGGCACGTCCGAGACCAGACGCATCCGCACGGAATCTTCAAGGAGCACACGCAACTCTTCCGCGGCCTCTTCCTCGGTTGGCACAGGCTCTCGCTTCCTGTAGCTCAAACACCAGTAACGCTGCACCTCCACGCGCCCGCCTTCGACCGTCAACGTGTGTGCGGCCGGGAGCTTGTTAATGCCCTGGTAAATCGAGAGCGGCGCGGGCACGTAGTCGAATGAGAGATACTGGCGCAGGGCGTCCAGGTTAAGGCCCGGATGAACCTTCGGGTGCGCGAGCAGGACTTTCGGCTCCGAGGCGAAGAGGAGCGTGCCGTCGAAGACGCCCCAGTAGAGCGGTTTTTCGCCGAAGCGGTCGCGCGCCAGAAACAGGCGGCGGCGGCGCGCGTCCCAGACGGCGAAAGCGAACATGCCGTTGAGATGTTGAACCATCTCCGCGCCGTACTCCTCGTAGAGGTGCGGCAGGACTTCCGTGTCGGACTCTGAGCGGAAGCGGTGGCCGTTGCCTTCGAGGCGTGCGCGCAACTCCCTGTAGTTATAAATCTCGCCGTTGAGGATGACGGAGACCTGTCCGTCCTCGCTCGTCACGGGCTGCTCGCCGGTTTGCAGGTCGATGATGGAGAGACGGCGCATGCCGAGCGCCACGCCCGTCGCGGTCATCAATCCTTCCGAATCCGGCCCGCGGTGCGTCATGCGCTCGCACATCGAGCGCAAGAGTTCCCGCGCGCCCTCCATCGGCGGGGTGCGCGCGTCCAGGGTTGCCCATCCGGTGATTCCGCACATAAAACGGCAGAGACTTTCTAAAACAACTTGAAGTTCGGCAGAATGTCTACGTAAAACAGTCTGAAGGTGTCGCCTTCTTCAATAAAGTAATAGTCGAATAACTCCCTGCGCACAACGTAAACGGGAACCTTGCGGCTGATGCCGAATCTCTCGTTGCCCCGCTCGACGCGCGGAACGTTGTGCGAGTTGACCCTGGCGCTCTCGCGCGCCTGCTCAATGTTGCGTTTGTAAAGGTAACTCTCAAACGCATCGGGCGGGAAGTGCGCCCTGAACATGGCGTTAATCCTGTCGGTTTCGGCCACGCCCTGCTCAAGGTCCGCTGCGGTCGTTAATTTCCGGCCGGGAGAGTTCTCCATCAAAAAATACTTTGAGCTGGAGCCGACCTCTTCGACCTCGCGCGGGACTTCCTCTTTATCCTGTACCAGTTTGTACTCAGCCCAGAGGTGCACGGCCGTCATCATGGAGACGAAGACG
>DATEMM010000051.1:0-7127 GCA_035275605.1 Pyrinomonadaceae bacterium | reverse complement strand
AAGTTTAGAAGTCTGAGGTCGAGAGGCTAACAGGTTAAAGGGGCGACGCTCCTTTGACCCTTTGCCATCTTCGCCTTTTTCTCGTTTTAAGATGAGTTACGAAACCGTCCAACTGGAGATGCGCGACGACAAAGTCGCGGTCATCACCCTCAACCGGCCCGAAGCGCTCAACGCGCTGACGGTCGCAATGGGACAGGAGTTTCGCTCCGCGATGACGGAGGCGCGCGAGCGTGGCGCGCGCGCCATCGTCCTGACCGGGGCGGGACGGGCCTTCTGCGCCGGGGGCGATTTGCGCGAGATGCGCGAGATGGCGAAGAAGGAGGGACGCGTTCAGGCCTTTTTCGACGAGCCGCTCAACCTGATTCACGGCTGCGTCCGGCTCATACGGGAAACGCCCGTCCCTGTCATCGCCGCCGTCAACGGCGTGGCCACAGGGGGCGGCTGCAATTTCGCTCTCGCCTGCGACCTGGTCCTGGCGGCCGAGAGCGCGCAGTTCAACCAGGCTTTCATCAAGGTCGGGCTCACGCCCGATTGCGGCGGGACATTCATCCTCCCGCGCCTCGTTGGGTGGAAGCGCGCGGCTGAGCTTCTGATGACGGGCGAGATGGTTAGCGCGAAGGCCGCCGCCGAGATGGGAATGATTAACCGCGCGGTCGCCGACGGAGAGTTGATGACGGAGGCGCTCAACCTCGCTAGCCGTCTCGCCAGCGCACCGACCGCCGCGCTCGCGCAGATTAAGAGGATGCTCGACGCGAGCGCCACGAACGATTACAACGCGCAACTAGACCTGGAGCACAAGGCGCAGCTTCAGTCGGGTCAAACAAAAGATTTCAGCGAAGGCGTCGCAGCCTTTATAGAGAAACGGCCGCCGAGGTTTACAGGCGGGTGAAACGTTTCCGAAAAGTCTTGAGATAGGCTGCGAGCCGCTTGGATGTGAATCCGGCGGCTCGAATTATTTGGAGTTAGTCATGTCTACATTAACGTACAGGAGATTGCTGCGAGACAACCGCTCGTTCAGGTGGTTGTGGTCAGGTCAGGTCGTTTCCGAACTCGGCAACTGGTTCAACTTCATCGCCGGGCTGGGACTGGTGCGCTCCGTCTCGACGGCTGCGCCGGAGGCGACCGCCATCATGCTGGTCGCGCGGCTGGTGCCGTTCGCGGTCTTCGCGCCCTTGGCCGGGACGTTCGCCGACCGCTGGTCGCGGCGCACAGTGATGATCGCGTCCGACGTTGCGCGCGGCGTGGTCGCGCTCGGCTTCCTGTTCGTCAGGGGGCCGGAGGATTTGTGGATAGCCTACGCCTGCTCGGTCGCGGGCTCGCTTTTGACGGCCTTCTTCGAGGCCGCCAAGAACGCTGCCATGCCGAACATCACAGGCGCGCAGGGCCTTCTGGCCGGGAACGCTCTGATGTTCTCGTCGCGCTTCCTGCTGATGTCTTTCGGGGCGGCACTGGGCGGCTGGGCCTCCGCGCGCTTCGGCTACCAGGCGGCTTTCGTCATCAACGCCGTCTCGTTCCTGGTCTCCGCCTACTCCATCTGGCTCATCTCCGAAGAGGCGATGAGAGAGGGAAGCATTGACGAAAATGTGAACGGCTCGGAGTCGGCCGCGGGGCACGGGTCGCAAAAGCATGAGCGCTTCTGGACTGACTTGCAGGAAGGCTGGAGGTTCATAGCGAAGTACCCGCTGGTCGCGGCCATCATCAGCGTCAACGTGCTGTGGGCCACGGGCGGCGGCGCGTGCAACCTGATTTACGACCGGCTGGGCGGCGTGGTCTTCGCGGGCCGCGGCGGCCTGGAAGGTGACGCCGGTGTGGCCGCGCTCTATGCGACGGTCGGGGCGGGCGTGTTCGTCGGTATGCTCTGTGCCAGGCGCGTCGGCACGCACGTGGAACTGCACGGGCTGACGGCCAGGTTCATAGGCTGGATGCTCCTGGCGCACGGCGTCCTCTTCGCCATCGGCGGGCTGATGCCGACGCTTGGGCTGGCGGGCCTGATGATGTTCCTGTCACGCTTCGTCATCGGCATAGAGTACGCCGTGCAGGAGACGCTCCTGATGCGGCTCATCCCGGATAACCTGCGCGGGCGCGTCATCACGACCGACCGCGCCGCGGAAATCCTCGTGATGAGCTTCTCTACGGTCCTCGCCGCGTGGGCGTTGCGCGCTATCAGCCCGCGCACGTTGACCGTCATCTCCGGGCTGCTCTCCGCATCGCCCGGCCTCATCTGGCTCGCCCTGTTCGCCTCCGGCAGGCTGAGTATGCCCGCGCAGGCGGACGAGGCGCGCGAGAAAGAGGACGAAGAGGAGCCCGTACTGGCAACTGCCGGATGAAACGGACCCGTTTCTGTCGTAAGATGAGCGGGTCTTTAGACGGGGGCAGGCCCAAAAGCCCTGCCCCCACTCTCTCCTTTTAGATGATGCCGAAGACGCAGAAGCAGAGCGCAGGACGGCGCGGCGGAATCAGGCGGGCGTGGACTGAGGCGAGCCTGTGGCTGCGCCGCGTGATGCCGCACGTGGCCCTGGTCACCGGCGCGCTTTTCGTCGTCTGGCTGAGCTTCGGCGATTCCACCTTCTTCAGAGAAACCTTCATCGGCCCTCTCTTCCGTTACATCACCTTCTGCGCGGTTTTTTTAACCTGCGTCTATTACGGCTTGCGTGCGCTCCGGTGGGTGAAACGAAAGCTCCTTTGGCGCGTGCGCCGTCGCCTGGTGATCACTTATCTCTTCGTCGGGTTGACGCCGATAATCCTGATGGCGCTGCTCAGTTTCCTGTCGGCTTTCGGCGGCTCGGGGCAGGGGATGGCGCGCATCATCACGGCGCAGGTCAACGCCACTGAGAGGCAGACGCGCGCGGGTGCGAAAGGTCTGGCGGAATCTCTCATGCGCCTGCCGCCGGGCGTAGACGACCGCGCCGTTCAATCCTGGCTGGACGAGCGCGGCGCGCTGCTCAGGGCTTCATTGCCTGGAGCACGCGTGGCCGTGTGGCGCGGCGCACCCAATGAGGAGGCCGGGGCGGTCGGGCACAAAGGCTCCGCGCAGTTCATCAGCCAGGTTGACGAAGAGAGCACGCGCGGGGTGGGCGACGACTCTGCGTCGGTCGGTTATCGTTTACCGGACTGGCTGCGGAACCACGCCGAATGGGGCGGCCTGAGTTTTACGCAGTCCGCGAAGATGGACGAGAATTTCGGCTCGCCGTCAATGCGTGCCCTCGTGCGCGGCGTCGCGGGCAATCGACCCTTCGCCTTGCTGGTGGCTGTGCCGGTCAGCCGCGCTCTCATACAGCAGTACCGCGAGACGACGGGCATCTACGTTCGCCCCTTCTTCGTCTACGGGGCGATGAATGGCGAGGGCAGCCGGGTCAACCTCAGACTGCGAGACGCGACGAGCTACGGCCCGAACGTCGTGCAGACGGACGAAGAGGCGTCGCGAAACTTAGAGCGGGGCGTCGAAGATATGTTTCGGCATGACCAGTTCGGGGAAGAGACGGGCCGCACCTTCTACGTGGTCGTGCTGCCGGCGACCAACTGGGCCAGCGGCGAGAGCGGGCAGCACCTCAGTTTCCTCTTCGACTGGTCATGGGCGCTGGTCAGCAAGCAGTTCTGGGGTGGCAGCCAGCCGGGCGAGCTCTGGCGTCGCGCACTGATCTACATAGCGATAATCTTTCTCATCCTGGAGGTGCTGGCGCTCGTCGCCTCCGCCTGGATGACGCGCGCCGTGACCGGCACAGTACATAAACTGTATAGCGCCGTCGAGTTCATCAAGCAGGGAGATTTTTCGCATCGCGTGCGCACGCGCTCGCACGACCAGTTGGGGGAACTGGCGAGCGCCTTCAACGACATGTCCGCCAACATCGAAGCGCTGTTGCAGGAGCGCGTCGAGCGCGAGCGCCTGGAGCGCGAGGTGGAGATCGCTGCACAGGTGCAGGCGCAGCTCTTCCCGCGACGTGTGCCGGAATTGCTGACGGCGGAGATTTCCGCGGAATGCCGCGCGGCCCGCGGCGTGGCGGGCGACTACTACGATTACATAGAAATCGCGCCCGGCCTCATAGCCATCGCGCTCGGCGACGTTTCCGGCAAGGGCGTCTCCGCCTCGCTCGTGATGTCCAACCTGCAAGCCTCCCTGCGCGCGCAGACCACCATCACGGCCGAGCGCATGGAGACGGCAGAGCGCGCTCTGGCCGCGTCCGCCGAGGCAGAAGGCGCTGGGAGCGGACAGGTGCTCACGCAGGCGGTCGCCGCCGCGGAGATTGACGGCGCGGTCGCGCGCAAGATGACTAACATTAACCGCCAGATCTGCCAGAGCACGGAGGACAATCGCTTCGCCACGCTCTTCCTGGCGCTCTACGAAGACCGCACGCGCAGGCTCCACTACACTAACGCCGGGCACAACGCGCCCATACTCGTCCGCGCGGACGGGACAATCGAGCGTTTGACGACGGGCGGGATGATGGTCGGGGCGTTCGAGTGGGCGGAATATGAAGAGGCCGCGGTCACGCTCGGGCCGGGCGACGTTTTGCTCGTCGTCTCCGACGGCATCAGCGAAGCTGCAAACGAGGAAGGCGAGGAGTATGGCGAGGAGAGGCTCACGCAATTCGCCGTCGGGCGCAGGGAACTGGCGGCCCAGGAACTGCGCGATGCAGTCTTCGCGGAAGTGGACGCCTGGACGAACGGGCGGGAACGCGACGACGACCAGACGCTGGTGATCGTCAAGGTCTTAAAGTAGCAGACCGTGGGTTCAATTCGAGGAATAATTAACAGGGATGGACGGGATGAACAGGATAAGAATTAAAAATCTCAGATTTGAAATCTCAAATTATCTTCGCTTCGTTCATCCTGTCTATCCTGTCTAACCCTGTTAACGCCTTCTTCAGAATTATCAGGCCGTGATGATGGCGGCGCGCAGGCCCGTCAGGTCGGAGAAGTCTTTGGAGTAAACGGTCTCGACTTTGCGGACGCGGTTGACGGCTTCGACCAGATCGCTGGTCTGCACGAAACCATCTTCTGTGTAGGCTATGGCCCAGGCGGGCAGGTGCAGCGCAACCCGCAACAAATCTTCGACAAAGCGCAGGTACTGCCCCTTGGTGACGACGCTCGTCCCCAAACGGCCCGCCCGCGCCTTTTCAAACTCGCCCCAGAAACCGTCTTCGCCGCGCAGCCATTCCTCGCGCCAACTGGAGAAAGTGTCCCGGCCCTGCTCGTGCGCGCCCTTAGCCCGCGGCAGGCGCAGGTAAAGCAAATTCGTGTGCTGCTCGGCTATGAAATCGCGCGCCTCTCGGTTGTCGCTCGTGTTGGACTGGGAGTTGTCTACGGGCGTAGGCAGTGATTGCCAGACGCGGCGGAAGACCTGCGAGAGCGGCTGCCGAAACTCGCGCGTCCCTTCGTCAAATGAGAGCGCATAGTCGCCGACGGCCATTCCGCACGTGAGCGCCAGGGCGCGCCGCGCGTGCGTGTCCAGCTTTTCAATGCCCTGCCGGACGTTGTCAAACCACCAGGCGTCCGTCTCGTTGAACCACTTGCGCAGCGCCCCGTTCGAGAGTTTATGGCGCGGCACGTATGCATCTTCGAGGACTACTGCGATGTCTTCGTCCGACAACTGTTCCGTGTTGTTCTCAATCGAGGCCGCGGCCTTGGTCGCCGCCCACTGTGCCAGGTCGTTGGCGGCCACGCGGACGCCCCAGCGTTTGAGGTAAACGCCCAGGTCTGGTTCGCCGGCGAAGGCCAGCGAGACGGATTTGAACTTGAGGCGGCGCAGCACGCCCAGCTCGAAGGCCAGCCACCCGTTCGGAATTGTGCCCATAAGAGTCTGGAGTCTAAAGTCTGGAATCTGAAGTCAAAGCCCTGGAGCCGAGGCCAGACCCCAGGCCGAGGGCTTCCGCTTCAGGACTTCCTTTCGCAAAAGATTTAAGTTCCGGCATCGAGGGCAGCGAGAGAAAGGCGCGGACGACGCGCGGGTCGAACTCCAGCCCGGCCCACTCCGTCAGGTGCCTGCGTGCCTCCTCCTCCGTCCAGGCGGGGCGAAACGGGCGCGCGTCCGTCAGCGCGCTGTAGGCGTCCGCGACCCGCAGGATGCGCGCCGCAAGCGGAATCTGTTCGCGCCGCAGCGCGTCCGGATAACCCGTGCCGTTCCACCACTCCTGATGCCAGCGCACGAGTAGTTGAGTGGCACGGTCCGCGCCCGCGCGTGCCGACTCCTGCTCGCCTATGACCGGATGGCGCGCCAGGTCTAGTCGCTCTTCGTCTTTCAGCGGGCCGGCGTGTTTAATGTAATCGCGCTCCATCGCAACCTCGCCCAGGTCGTGCGCGAGCGCCGCCAGTCTGAGCGAAGCGCGGTCCTGCTGTGCCAGTTGGAATTGCCTCGCCACGGCGTCGGCCAGTTTGGCGATTCGCGCCGCGTGCGGGTGAGCGTACCCCTCGAACTCATCCGCGGCTGCCGCCAGACGCATGAAAGCCTCGCTGGCAACGCGCTCATTTTCCGAGAACTCAAGCATAAGAGTAGATGTCAGAAGAAGCAGAATTCAGAACCCAGGAGTCAGAAGCCGGAAGAAAAGAAAGAAGGTCTCAACCTCTTATTCTGAATTCTGGCTCCCGGCTCCTGAATTCTGCCTTTCATCATTTCAGTTTGTCGAGCAGCCTGCGGGCGGCCTCATTCTGCGGGTCAACCGAGAGCGCACGGGCCAATTCGCCCTGCGCCCGCCGAATCAGACCGATCTGGCTGTAGAACTCCGCCAGCATCACCCGGTACGTGGCGTTCTTCTCATCTAGCGCGATGGCCGCTTTAATCTCGGCCTCGGCGTTGTGGCGTAAGCGCTCCTGGCTGGCCAGGGCCTGACCGAAGTAGGCTCGGTAGCGCGCCTCGTTCGGGATGATTCTGGCCGCGTCGCCGAGTGACGCGATGGCGAACGCGTGATTGCCCTGCTCTAGCGCCGAAACCCCCTGCTTAAACTTCTCTTCGGCCTCGAACCGGCCTGGCCCGGCCTGCGGTTTGGCCACAGGCGTCGAAGCATTGCGCTGTGCCCCAGCATCCCAGGCGAAGTCTTTACGAGCGCCCGCTGTCGTTTCTTTAAAGGTGCTCGCCGACTCTTCCTGCTTGAGCAGCTTCAAATCGTAAGCCGCGCGCGAAGTCTTATCCTTGA
>DATEMM010000050.1:0-16918 GCA_035275605.1 Pyrinomonadaceae bacterium | reverse complement strand
TCCGTGTTCCCGGCCTTGAAAGGCCGGGCTAAATTCAATGAGCCGCTGACGCGGCCTCGTGAGTCATACTTTTTATTGACCGACTGTCCCTCCTGCTATATTGCCTGCACGCTGGCCGCGTCACTCGCAAAGTGATCCTGGCGGGCGGCTCCTGAACCTCAAATGGCGGGGCTTATCTGCCTGCACCACCGGGGTTTGACTCCTGAGCCCCGCAAGAGATGGCCGCGCTCCAAGACTCGTTTACCGAAAGGGGCGCGGCCATTTTTAGACAAACTCTTGACAAACGAAGCCAAGCACTGTTTAATACAAGGGTCGCCTGGTGCCGCAAGGGCAGTCGGGCGGCGCTGATCTTTGCACGGACGGTTGCATACGATAAAGGCAAACCTGCCGCGAGGCGGGGACGCAAAGCCGTGAGTCTCTCCGATTATCTAATAGGGGAGATTGTCTGGTTGCCGAAGGCAATTGGAAAGAGCCGGGGCTTCTCAAAAGCTCTTCTATAGCTGCGAACACAAAAACTCACCGGGCAGCTTCTGAAGTCACGGCTGGAATCACTTTTTGACGCTTGCGCCCCACAGCTTCAGTGATTCCCACGCTTCCAGTCTCTCCTTCTATTTACATCAGACAAACAAAAAGTTCCGGCCGCCTTCGACGCGTTTTCTGTCAACTGAGCGCTTGAAGAACCATCTTCGCCTTCTTTGACCGGGCGCGCGGCCGTTGAGATTCAGCCGTCACCTGTCGAATTAAACCCACCCGCGCTTCAGGACTCAAAAGGAGCGCGGCCCTTCCTAACCAAAGATGCCCGAAGCAAGAGCGGGTTCTCGAAAACTATAAGTCTCGCCGCTCCCGGCGGTGAGGTTATCCGCCTACCAGAATTAAAGGAGACAACATAATGAGCAAGAAGTTTTTCGTTGCCGCCCTGGCACTACTCGCCCTCACCTCCATCAGCGCGCTCAGAGCCAGCGCACAAGAGTCATGTCTGACGCATGAGACCTATGGCACGCGCCAGCTCCTCGCGGTCAATAAGAACCTTCAGGCTCAAATCGAAGTGACCTACTTCACCACGGACGACCCCAACGCCTTCATCTCCGAAAAGGCCGGGCTCATCCGCAGCGCCAGCTACTTGAGCCTCAGCGCCAATCAGTTCGTCGCCAGGCTCGGGCAGTTGCAGAGGGACGGCCTCGCCAGCATCAGAAAGCAGCAGGCGGCCACGTCCTACCTGGGCGAAGTGGCAGAGCTTAACCTGGAGCGCAACGCGAGCAACAATGCCGGGATGATTAACGCGAGCCTGAGGTCGGGGAACGACGCGAGCGCGCTTGATCGCAAGACCGAGGTCAACGTTTACGAAGGCCCGTCGAGCGAGCGTGGTTATTACCGCGTCAGCCTGCTCTCCTGGTTCATGGACGGTAAGGTTGGCCGCGGCCAGCGGGTCGTTGACTACGATGCCATCGTCCTCCTCAAACCCGGCCAGACGGCAGTCTTCAAGCTTGGCAGCAGCTACGAAGTCAAGCGTAGCGGCTCCTCGCGCAATTACGTGGCCATCACCATGCGCTCGGTCAACGGCGCGAGCCTGGCCCGCCGCTAGTATTAGCCGCAGGGCCGTCGAAAACTTTGACAGCAAGGACCCGGAAAAGCATGAAGGCATTTCTTTGCAGCCTTTTGGTCGTCGCCTGTCTCTCGCTGGAGCTTTGGGCCAGGCCGGTTGTGCCAACACCCGGCCTCCCTGGTCGCGCGGAGACGAAGGCGAGCGGGGGCGGCGTTCCCGCGATGCCGAAGCAATGCAAGCCTGGTAAAACTTCCGCGGAAATCTTGAGCTGGCGCTGGAAGCCGGACACGCGCGTCAGAGTCTATTACCTGAAGGGCAATTTCAACGCGGGAGAAGCATCAGCGTTCTCGCGCGCCGTCAATAACTGGAACAAGGCTCTCCGGGAGATAGACTCCCGCGTCGTCTTCGCCGCCGTTGGCGAGCGAGACGGCATCGTCGAAGATAACGCGAGCATCACGGTCCTGCGCGGCGTTCCGAAGGGGAAAGACAGGCTCGGGCAGCTCAAGTTCTATTCGATGTCGAACGGGGTGATGCGCGCGACCTTAATCATCAGCCCGGTCGTCACGGACCTGGACGCTCTGACTAGCTTGATGGCGCACGAGCTGGGCCATTCTCTGGGACTCGCGGACTGCTACGAGTGCCGGCGCGGAACGACCGCCATGTCCGCATTCAAAGGTGAGAACAAGGGGAACGACGTTTACGAGCCGAGCGAGTGCGACAAGTATTCGGTCGCAGTCGGCTACGCCGCTGACGTAGACACGCAGGCGCGAGCAGTTTTCGCCGGTCAGCGTTAAGACGGCCCGGACGCGTTCAGCGTAAAAGCTCAAGGGTAGAATCTGGTTAGGAAACGGGCGGGCTTAAAAAACCCGCCCGTTTTTTTTAGTCGAACTGCTTCTTGAAATCCGCGAACTCTCGCCGCAGCGTCTCAACTTCTGAGCGCAACGCCTCCACTTCCCGCTCCAGAACCGAAAGCCTGTCGCTCTTCGTAGACATCTGCGCCTGTGTGACGCCGTGTTGATCCGTCTCCTGCTGGTCGTCAACCGCAACCTCTCCGCTGAGCAGGTGCGCGTAGCGGACCTCTTTTTGTCCGGGCTGGCGCGGCAACCTCAAGACTAAATTCTGCGGCTCCTTCGTGCTCAAAGAGCTGAGCGTCTCTTCTACTTCTTCCAATCCCTGGAAATCGTAAAGGCGGTCTGTGCGCCCGCGGATTTCTCCGACGGTCTGAGGCCCACGGAGCATCAGCACGCACATGATTGCCAGTTCCCGCGGGCTGAGGCCGAAGACCTCCGGCATCATCTGCTTGTACTTGGGAACGCGGCTCGTGCTGCCGTAAAAGAGGTAGACGAGGTTTTTGGAGCGCAAGCTCTCGGCGGCATCTGTGACCGTCGCCTCGTCGAAGTTGACGACAGGGTGGCGGTTGCTCTTCTGATTACAGGCCTGCGTCAGGGCGTTGAGCGTCAGCGGATAGTATTCCGGCGTCGTCACCTGCTTTTCGACCAGGGAGCCCAGGACACGCACTTCTACTTCATCCAGAATCGTAGTCATAATCGACGGCCCGCTTTGTGGACGGGCAAGAAAGATTCCCAGCCAGTGTGATTAGAGCGCAGGTAACTTATTTTGGCGAATCGGGAATGTCAATAACTCGCGGCTGAAGGTAGTGGTTCAATTAGAGGAATAATTAACAGGGATGGACAGGATGAGCAGGATAAAGACAAGGCAGGGTAATTAGCTCTTATTTCTTTTATCCTGACAATCTCTGTCCATCCCTGTTTGATTCTCCCTCGAATTAAACCATTACCCGGCTGAAAGGGAGAGCCCGAATGACTTTAGCCTCAGTCTAGCGGCGGCACCCTGAGTATGATGCCATGACGCTCGCAGTATGATCTGAGGTCCTCGATTATTCCGTCGGGCGGCAAGATGGTCCGCGGCGCGAGTGTCGCCGCCCATGACACTTCCTCGCCTTCAGACAGTTGAGCGAGCTTCGACTTGAGAGCCGTGACTCCTTTCAGACGGACTTTAGGGGAAGTGACTTCCTTGTAAGTCTTGAGGCGGTTCGTTCCAACCAGGAGCGAGAAATACCACTCGCCCCTCACCTTCCAACTATACAACTCGTAACCTTTCATCGAACGGGGCAGCTTGGCCTGACCGGACTGAGCGCGACTCGCCAGGCAGCAACCCGCCAGCAGGATTAAAATCAAGATAGAGGTTGCGTAGGAAGAAAGCCTCTTCATACTTTCCTGTTTTGTAGGGGCAGGGACGAGCCCTGCCCCCACAGGCTTTATTAAGTGCTCCTATTTATCACTGTCACGCCCAAGAAAGCTTTTAAGGTCTTCGGCGAACTGCTCCGGGCGCTCCCAGTGTAATGCGTGACCAGTCTCCGGGTACACCTTCAAGACCGCGTTCGGCAGCACTTTGACGAGCGCGTCCTGTTCCGAGCGCGGAAAGATCGCATCACGGTCGCCCCACAGAACGAGCGTGGGCGCTTTGATTTTAACGAGCCCGCTCCGGTAGTCATTGGCCATGAAACCCGCGAAAGTATCTTTCCACACGCGCGCGGGCACCTTCAGACTTTCCGCCACCACGCGCTGCATGAATTCTTCCGGCAGCGGCCGGTAAAGCGTGCTGTCCTGAAACTCTCGCGCGAAGCTTTCCGGCACGCGGTCGCCCAACGCGTTGAGCGTCCGCAGCATCTCCCGCATGTTGTCGTTGCGCATGGTCGTCGCGGAGCCGATCAGGACAAGCCTTTCGACTCTCTCCGGCGCTCTCATCGCCAACACCTGCGCGATAAAGCTGCCCATCGAATGGCCGACGATGGTTGCGCGCTTCAAACCCTTCGCGTCCATGAAGGCCAGGACGTCCGCCGCAAAGTCCGTGAGGGCGTAACCGCTCGCCGGGCGGTCGGAGTCGCCGTGGCCCCTGAGGTCAAGGACGTAGACGTGATACTTCGCACTGAGCAGCGGCAGCACAGGTGTAAACGAGACGCTTGAGTCCGTGACGCCGTGCAGCATGATGACGGGTTGGCCGGACGCGTCGCCCTGCTCAGCATAGCGCAGGCGGACGCCCGTCGTGAGCCGTGCGTCCGCATAGCGTAAAGAGGGCGCGGCGTGATCCTTCATAGAGGAGGCCGCGCCGCTCGCCCCGTAAAAGCTCTCGCTTGATAGTTTCGTGTCAGCCTTCGCCCACGCCCGGTCGAACTCGCGCTGAACCAGGCGCGCCGAAGACGTATTACCCTGCCGCTTCAAACTCTCCACCAGGCCGAACAGGGCGCGGCCGTTGCGCGGGTGTTTCACGAGTTCTGCACGAAAGACCTGCTCGGCCTCCGTATATTCGCCGCCCGCGAGGAGCGCGCCGCCGAGCCACTCGCGCACGGGCAAATCCCAGTCAGCCGGCTCGTTGTACGAGAGCGCGTCTTCCGCCTCGACCGCTTTACGCAGTGATTCAAGCGCCGCACGCCTGTCGCCGCGCGCAAGCGCTATCTGGCCGCCCAGAAGACGTTCGGCGACGCTCAGCACGCCGCGCGCCGTGCTGTTGCCAAGCGGCGCGTCCGCCGGCATCGTCTGGATGATGTCTCGAAGCGATTTGAGCTCAGCCTCGGCGCGGTCCATCTCCCTGGTCTCGGCGTAAGCCATCCCGCGCGCGAAGCGACGGTACGCGCCGGTGATCTTCAACTCGGGCGCGGGCTCGGCCAATTTCAGAATCTCGTCCCACTTCTGAAAGCGCACGAGCGTGACGATCGGGTAGGGCGCAAACATCTCCAGCATGGGCATTGCCTTGAGCAGAGGCTTGACGCCCTCTTCCAATTCCCTGGCCGTCCTGATGGAATCACTGTAGCGTCCGTTCATCGCGTGCGCCGAAGCCAGGAAGTGCAGATTGTGGTTGTAGTACATCGCAGGGTACACGCCACCTTTGCCGGACTTCTCGAAGTAAGCGCGGTCGGCGACGATTGCGTCGGCGTTGCTCTGTGCCGCTGCGGCATAGTCGCCCGTGCGTATGTAAATGTGCGCGGGCATGTGTACGAGGTGGCCCGCCGCAGGGGCGAGACGTTCCAGCCTGGAGGCGCTCGGCAGGGCGCGCTCCGGGTTGGGCGAAGCCTCAACGGCGTGAATGTAGTAATGGTTCGCGCCCGTGTGCGTGGGGTCGCGCTTCAAAACGCCTTCGAGCACGGCGACGATTTCCGTAGTGCCTTCCGCAGGTTTCCCGTCCGCAGACCAGAGCTGCCACGGACGCAGGTTCATCATGCTCTCGGCGTAAAGGGTCGCGGCGTCCAAATCGTCCGGGTAACGCTTGACGAGTTGGCTCATCGCCGTCCGGTAAGCGAGCGCGAGTGTTTGCCTGTCCGCCTGCGGGTCGCTCGAATATCTCTTCGCCAGGGCCTCTATGTAGGCGCGGTCGTTCTCCGAAGCGCGGGGCGCAAGCGACAAAGCCTTCTGCACGCTCGCGTATGCTTCTTTAAGCTGCGGCGCGTCAGCCTGTAAGTTGTAGTTTGAGCCGAGCGAGAGGGCCACGCCCCAGTAGGCCATCGCGAGTTGGGGGTCCAGTTCTGCTGCGCGCTTGAAGGAGCGCGCGGCGGCCTCGTGGTTGAAGGCGTAAATGTAGGCCAGGCCCTGGTCGAAAAACTTCTGCGCCTCGTCGTTGGCAGTAGACACAGGATGGTGAACGTCGCCGAGCCCGGCGGCGAGCGCCGTCTCCGCGGGCTTCGTCTCACCCACGGAATGCTTGTGCTGGCCGAAGGCCGCGACAGGAAAGAGTAGGGCGAGGGCTAGAATTAATCGTTTCATTGAAATCCTCCGATTACCGGCACAATTAGCCGGCGTCAATTTGCGAAAAACTCGCATCTATTAATTAACGCGAGAAACGGCCCACGTCCGCTCTGAAATTTTTATGAGAAAGTTATGAAAGTTGCTGCGAGGATAAGAGCTTAAGCCGTTAGCGTCAGGAAAGGAAGCGCGCCGCTGCCTCTTCAGCCTAATCGTAAGCGCGGAGCAGATAGGCTCCGTAACCGAACACTTCTCTGACGGTCGAATAAATGTCCCTGAACTCGAATAAATCCGCGTGCGCCGAGAAGACCGTCGAGACGCCGCTGCGCCTGAGCGCGAGCTTCGTCCGCGAGATGTGGAAGTACTGCGAGATGACTAGGGCGCTCTGCCATCCACGCTCTTTCATCATCCGCGAAGAGTTCTGCGCCGTCAGGTACGTGTTCGCCCCGCCGCTGTCAACGTGAATGCGCTCTTCCGGCACGCCCTCCCTCACGAGATAGCCTTTCATCACCGCCGCCTCGTCAAAGCCCTCGTCGCCCGTTCCGCCGCTGACGATTATCTCCGGGAAGAGACCTTGCCTGTAAAGCTCCAGAGCCTTGTCCAGCCGCGCGCGCAATCTTGTGGAAGGCACGCCTCCCGCTTCGACCTTGCTGCCCAGGACTATCGCCACGTCGGCCGCGCCGATCTCATCACTCAACCCGTCAATTACAATCAGCGCGGCAGAGACGGCGAAAGCCAGCACCAGAGCGGCGGCCGTAACGAGCGAAACTTTCTTGATTCTTTTCCGGTTCATCGGGAAGCGTCCGCCCTGGATTATACGCCTGATGACGAAAGCGCGCTGGTAGCTACAGTCACAAGCCGAGGATGAGCGCCGGAAGATTCATACTACTTACCCACCTTCAACATAATAACGATAATTCGTCCTTTGTTCATTTAGTGCCGGAAATCAACGACCAGCCGCGTCGGGTTGGAAAAAACCTGGACCCGGAAGGGCGTGCGCCTCCTCAATCCGACCACGTGGCGCAGCTCCGCCTCGAACCATTCGATGGTCTGGACCTCCCTGATGAGGGGCATGCGAATTTTATTCTGCTGTGCCAGCAATCTCTCGCTGGCGTTTAAGTTTTCGTCGGAAGCGACGACGGGGTAGAGGGCTATCTCGACGAACGCCTTCCCGCGCACCTTCGTGACATCCTCGCTGGCTTCGCCCTGGAACGGCGGCTCGCTGTAAGTGATGTAGTAGCCGATCGGCTCCCCGTCCAGCTCATAAACGATGCGGTCAAAATCGCGGTGTCTGCCGAACCTCATCTTGAGAAGTTCCGGCGACATCCCCGTCTTTTGCCGCAAGACCGGAGCGGTCGTCCAGACGTTTACGTCGCCCTCTATGCTGTAGTATTCCTCGGCCTTGTTTTGGGCGCGAGACTGCCCGGCGGCGGGCGAGACACTTAAGATCAGCAGCAACAGCAGACCGGCGCAGACTATTCTGTTAACCATTTCAGCAAATCCCTCCTTAGGGGTATTCGAGTTCTTGCGCTAGGATTGACGCATCCATAGAGGACTTTTGGCTGAAAGTCGCAGGGATGAGGGTGGCTTCCAGCCTCTTCTGCTGTGGTTGGCCACAGGATTTTAGGGCCGATCGCGCGAAAATGATGAAGGGAAGATTATGAAAGCGATAGCAGTAATTCCGGGGAAACCCGACTCAGTTCACCTGGCAGAACTGGCACGCCCAGGCGTTGACGAGGTGGCGAACGGCCGCGGCGTGCTGGTCAGAGTTTTGCGCGTCGGTGTTGACGGGACCGATAAGGAGATTAACGCCGCCGAGTACGGGCGCGCGCCAGAAGGTTACGACTTCCTGGTCATCGGCCACGAGGGCTTCGGGCAGGTGGAGGCCGTCGGGGACGGCGTCACGGAGGTGCGCCCAGGCGATTACGTCGTCGCCACTGTCCGCCGCCCCGGCCACTCCATCTACGACCTCATCGGGACGAGCGACATGACGACCGACGACACTTACTACGAGCGCGGCATCAACCTGCTGCACGGCTACCTCTCGGAATATTACGTGGACAGCGCCGACTTCATCGTCAAAGTCCCGCAGGCCCTTAAAGAAATCGGCGTGCTGCTGGAGCCGACGAGCGTCATCGAGAAGGGCATCGCGCAGGCTTACGAGATTCAGCGGCGGCTGCGCGTGTGGCGTCCGCAGAGGGCGGCCGTGATGGGTGCTGGCACAATCGGGCTCCTCGCCACGCTCGGCCTTCGCCTGCGCGGCCTGGAGGTCACGACCTTCGCGCTGGCCCCGAAGCCGAACCTCAACGCGGAGCTGGCCGAAGCCATCGGCGCGCGCTACGAAACCACGAAAGAGCTGCCCCTCATCGAGGGCGCGAAAAAGTACGGGCCGTTCGATCTGATCTTCGAGGCGACGGGCTTCTCTCCCCTCGCCTTCGAGGCCATGCAGGCTTTGGGAAAGAACGGCGTTCTGGTGCTCTCCAGCGTAACGGGCGGCGACCGTCGCGTCGAAGTGCCTGCGGACAAGATTAATCTGGAGTTCGTGCTCGGCAACAAGGTGATGGTCGGGACCGTCAACGCCAATCGCGAGTACTTCGAGACGGGGATTAAGGACCTGGCACAGGCCGAAGCGGCGTACCCTGGCTGGCTCGCGCGCCTGCTGACGCACCCGGTCAAAGGCTTGGAGAACTACAGGGAACTATTCGATAACCTCGCGGGGGCCAAAGACGCGGTTAAAATCTTTTGCGAGGTGGGGAATTTTTGATTAATTCACGAACAGGTGAAAAGGGGACTCCCCATTGATGATCCGCTTCCGCCGAGAAGTGTGCGGGGATTTGGGCGAGTCGCTGCGGCGCGAGTGGCTGGAGACAAACGGACTCGGCGGGTACGCATCGTCCACCATCTCTGGGCTCAACACGCGCCGCTACCACGGGCTGCTCGTCGCCTCGACGAAGCCGCCGCTCGGCCGCATCGTGCTGCTCTCGAAGCTGGAAGAGACCTTGGTCATTGACGGGCGGCGCTACGAGTTGTCCGCGAACCAGTACCCTGGCGTCGTTCACCCACGGGGCTATGAATACCAGACGGGCTTTCGCCTGGACCCCTTCCCCATCTTCACCTACGAGGTCGAAGGAATCATCGTCGAAAAGTCCGTCCTGATGCCTCACGGCGAAAACACAACCATCATCCGGTACGAGTTTCTGCAAAGTGACGAGAACAATCTCAGGCGTCCGCTCTCGGCCACAGGTTGCTCCTTTCACTTGCGCCCGCTCGCGGCCTTTCGCGATTACCACAGCCTGGGCCATCAGAACGACAAACTCAATCCACACGTCGAAGCCGAAAGCGGGCGGGCGACGATTCAGCTTTACGATGAGCTGCCCGCGCTCAATTTCACCTACGACCGAGCGGAACCGGACGTGGCCTCCTTCTGGTATCGCGACTTCGAGTACAGGGAAGAGCGCGAGCGCGGATTCGATTACAGGGAAGATTTGTTCAGCCCCTTCGCGCTCAAGTTTGACTTGAGCGATGGCCGCAGTCGCTTGAGCGTCATCGCTTCGACTGAGCACCGGGACTTAGGGCTGGCGGACCAGTATCGCCAGGCAGAGGTCTGGCGGCGGCGAGAAGTCACCCTCACTGTGCCAACTCCGGACGAATTGACACGGGCTCTCGTCGCGGCGGCAGATCAATTCATAGTCGCGCGGGGCGAGGGCAAGACTGTCATCGCGGGCTACCCCTGGTTCAGCGACTGGGGGCGCGATACCATGATTGCCCTGCCCGGATTGACCCTCGCGACTAATCGCCCTGAGATAGCGCAGAGCGTCCTGCTGGAGTACGCCCGGTACGTGGACCGCGGCATGCTTCCGAACCGCTTCCCGGACGCCGGAGAGCAGCCCGAATACAACACCGTGGACGCCACGCTCTGGTTCTTCGAAGCCGTCCGCGCGCTCGTCCAGCACACGGGCGATGACGAGTTCGTCCGCGCGAATCTCTACGAGGTGCTGGCGGACATCATCGACTGGCACGTGCGCGGCACGCGCTACAACATACACGTGGACCGACAGGGCCTGCTTTATTCTGGCGAAGAGGGCGCACAGTTGACCTGGATGGACGCGAAGGTCGGCGACTGGGTGGTGACGCCAAGACGCGGCCTGGCCGTAGAGATTCAGGCGCTCTGGTACAACGCGCTCTGCGTGATGGAGGAATTGGCCCGGCGCTTCGAAGATCAGGAGAGACAGCGCCAGTACGCGCGAATGATGGAGCGTGCGCGCGAGAGTTTCAACCAACTCTTCTGGAACGAGGACGAGAGATGCCTCTACGACGTGATCGACGGCGATGAGCGTGACGGTGCTGTCCGCCCGAATCAAATCTTCGCCGTGAGTCTCAAGCACACGATGGTCCGCGCGGAGAGGTCCGAGCGAATCGTCCGCAAGGTCGAGCGGGATTTACTGACGCCTTACGGTTTGAGGACCCTCGCGCCCACGGACCCGAAATACCGTGGCCGCTACGAGGGCGATTCTTTGAGCCGCGACGGGGCCTATCATCAGGGCACTGTCTGGGCCTGGCTGATGGGGCCTTTCATCACGGCTTATCTCAAGGTCAATAATCGTTCCGCTGAGAGTGTCGAGCGGGCCGCGGGGTGGCTGGGTAATTTTCAAGAGCACTTGAATGAGGCGGGCCTCGGCCAAATCTCGGAAATCTTCGACGGCGATTGGCCGCACGCCCCGCGCGGCTGCATAGCCCAGGCCTGGAGCGTGGCCGCGCTCCTGCACGCCGCGGTCGAAGACGTTTTCATGAACAAGAGCGCCTGATTCATGAACAAGAGCGTCTGACTAAGACCGTGTGTCATTGCCTGGGCCAGATGAGCTTGCCGGATTTGTCTATGTAGCCGAACCCCATCTTGTTTTTCCTGAACTCCGCCTCGATTTCAGCGTCCGGCTTCCCGGCTTCCCTGGCGCGCATGACATTCATTAAAAGCTCGTCATCGGACATCCCCATCCCGATTAACGCCACGCCGCCGGAAAATCCACGAGCGTGCGTGAGCTGCGGCTTGATGACTATGCTCCCTGTTTTGTCCACGTAGCCGAATCGCCAGACCCCGTTCGTGCGGACTCCTACTACGGCCAGCCCTTCACTAAACTGCTGCGCGCAATCATACGCGGGCTTAATGACGAATTCGCCGGACTGGTTAATGAAACCCCATTTCTCACCGACCCTGGCTGCCGCCAAACCGCCGGAGAAGTTCCAGGCGCTCAGAGAGGCCAGGGGCTCAAGGCAGCCATACCCTAAGTCGAACCGGGCGGGGATGGCCATCTGGCCTTGCTTGTTGATGTAGCCGACCTTTTCTCCGACGGCGACCGGCGCTAAACCTTCGGAGAAAGCGCCCGCGTGAGAGAAGCGCGGCCTGACGACCCATCGCCCGGCCTTGTCTATGTACCCCCAAATCTCTTCGCCGGAATAGTCGCCCTCTCTGTACACTCCGACCACGGCCCTGTCTTCCGAAAAGGGGAAGGCTACGGCGAACTGCGGCGCTATCAAGACCTTTCCGGCCCTGTCTATGTAGCCCCACTTGTCGATAACGGTCACGGCCGCGAGCCCTTGTGAGAAGGAGTAGTCGCTGACACTGCCGCCCAGATCGAATTGCGGCTTGATGACCATTGTGCCAGTCCGATCAACGTAGCCGACCTTGCCGCCCGCGTACTCTTCATCGCTGACGACGACCGCCGCCAGCCCCTCCGAGAACGGCTTCGCCTCGTTGAACCTGGTCGGGATGATGACCTTGCCCGTCTCGTCTATGAAGCCCCACCTGCCGCGTGTGCCAGGCACGCGGACAGCTATCACCGCCAGCCCGTCGGAAAATTCTCTGACCGTATAGACCTCCGGCGGGAGATCGATGACGAGTTTGCCCGAGCTATTTATGAAGCCGTGTTTATCGCCGACCTCTACGGGGTAGAGTTGAACAGCTTGCTGCGCGGGAGAGCGGCTCGTCTGATTCGTCGTCTCTTCCGCGCCGTGGCGGGACGCACAGGCCAGGAGGATTAGGGAGCCGAGCATGATTGCGAATACTCTCAACATAAGCCTCCTACTTCATCAGTCTAAGAAGAAGAAGTCGCCCGGCGCTACCCGGCCCAGGGACTTTTCATCGCCTGAGTCACACGACGGTGAGCGCCCGCGCAATCTCGTCCAGGTGATTGCAGAGAGTGGAGAAGTGCGCCTCCGTTTCGTAGATGACGAGCTGTGCGCCCGGCAATTCGGCGGCCGCCTTGCGCGCCATGCTGATGGGGGCGTTCGCGTCCTGCTCGCCGTGAAAGAGCTTCAAAGGGATGCTGACTTCGTCCAGACGGAACCCGAACTCGCGCACGTAAAGGCGCATGTCCCAGGCCGCGCCTTTCGTCCCCTGGCGCATGCACTCGCGCATCATCTCGTGCAGGGACTCGATGCGCCCTGGCACAGCGAACGCCTCATAGTCCGCTGCCGGAACTCTCTGCTTTAACTTCGCCAGCTCCTTCTCGCGCTCGCCCGGAGATGAGCCTCCCATAGACTTCAACAGCAGGCGCAGGAGAAGCGGCGCTCTGCCCGCTAGAATCATGACGAGACGGTTGACGAAGGGCAGGTTGTCTTTGGCTTCCTGCGAATCCATGCGCCAGCCGCCCGAGACGATGACGGCCGCGCTCAGCCGTTCGGGAATCCTGGCCGCGCACACCGCGACGTAGGGGCCGCCCCCGGAGTTTCCCACGACGGCAAATCGCTCAAGGCCGAGTGCGTCGGCAAGAGCCGTCACGTCGCTGGGCCAATCGGAAAAACCGCGACCGGGTTGAAAATCGGAGCCGCCCATTCCGGGGCGGTCCGGCGCGATGACGCGTAAACCCAGCCGCCCCCAAACCTCATCCCCGACGAGCAGCGGCTCCAGGCGCGAGGAGGGCGAGCCGTGAAAATAGAGCACGGGGCGGCCGCCCGGCTCGCCAAATTCGGCGTAGGCCAGCTTACGACCGTCCGGCAGGGTGATGTAATTCTCCGTGCTCAAAAGTTCGCTTCCCCGCGCGCCGCTACGACAACATATGCGCTACGGCCTGCTCCGCGTGAATCCTGGTCGTGTCTAGAAACGGGATCCCTGCATCGCCCGTGTCCCGCAGAATCAACGGCAGTTCCGTTCCACCCAGAATCAGGCCCTCTATGCCCGCCTCCGCTTTCAAGCGCTCGACTATCATGAGCAACCTCTCGCGCGTCTCCGGCAGAAAAATGGCGTTGACCAGCTCGCTCATGTACCTGTCGTGTATGAATCCCTGTTCTTCCGGGTCGGGAGTGACGATCTCGATTCCATACCTGGAGAAGACCTCGGAGTAAAATCGTCCTTGCATGGTGAAGCGCGTACCGAACAACCCGACCCTTTTCAGGCCCAGGCGGCGGGTCTCCTCGCAGACCGATTCTACAATGCTGAGCAGTGGAATGGGCGACTCGCGTTGAAGTTCTTCGAAGACTATGTGCGGGGTGTTGGAAGCCAGGATGCCGAAATCCGCCCCGGCGCGTGCGAGCTTTCGCACTTCACCGGCCAGGTAATCCGTGACGCGTGCCAGTTCATTCGCGCCTATCATGTCCAGCATCTTCTTCAGGTTTATGCTGTTGATAATCAGCTCCGGGTAATCGCCCCCTGGAACTTTCGCGCGGTACGACGCGACTATCAAACGGTAATACTCGATGGTGGATTCGGGCGCGATGCCCCCAAGGATTCCGAGAATTTTCATCAGTCTCACTTCAACGCGTAAATGATGATCTGCTCCACGGGCATGGTCGCGCCTTCCTGCCACAGTGAAGTGAATTTCTCCTCGCCGAGCGCCGCGCGCGCGAGCCTGATGTGACGGTCCCTGTCCTCCTGCTCGACCGGCGGCAGAGGCGCTCCGACGGCGTCGCGTATGGCTTCGGCCGCGCCGAGCAGTCGGACCGAACGCTCCGGCTCGTTCTGCTCAAAGGCTATCCCGCCGAGGCTCTCCAGCAGACTCGCGACGCGCCACCTGTCTTCCAGTTCGTAATGCAATTCGAGACTCTCGCGAAGAGAGATTCCGGCGGCCTCGAATTGTCCCTGCCGCCGCGCGGCGTTCCCCCAGATGTTGAGCGACCAGGCGATGCCCTCCTTGTACCCGATCTCGCGCGAGAGGGCCAGGCTCTCCTGGCACAGCGAGATTGCCTGGACATATTTCTCCGTGTAATACATCACCGCCGACAGGTTGAGGAGCGACCAGACGATGCCCTCCTTGTCGCCGAGGCCGCGGAACAACGTGAGAGTCTCTTCGCAGACGGTCGCAGCCTTATCCAGATCGCCTTCCAGCCAGGAGGCGAAGCCGATGTAGTTTAGAGAGCGAGCGATGCCGCGCTTGTTACCGAGCGCGCGCCAGAGCGAGAGGCTCTCCTGGTGCAGCTCTATCGCGCGGTCGTAGTCGCCCTGCTCGCGCGCCACGCTGCCCAGAATCTGTAGAGCGTTGGCGACCGATTCGCGGTCGTTCACTTCACGCGCCAGGCGCAAGCCCTCGTCCAGCAACCCCTCTGAGGCCGCATACGCGCACTGTAAGAAGGCCAGGCCGCCCGCCCCGACCAGCGCCCTGCTTCTGTAGACGGTCTGCTCCTGGCTCCCCGCTGCAAGAACTTTGTCGAGCCACGCGCGCCCTTCGCGGTAATGGCCGTGCAGATACCAGAACCACCAGAGCGAGCCCGCCAGCCGCAAGGAGACCTCCGCCTCGCGCGCGTCGAGCGCCCACTGGAGCGCCGCCCTGAAATTATCATGCTCCTGTTCGAGCTGTGCCAGCCAGACGGGCTGCTCCCGGCTCCCCAGTTGCGGCTCCGCACGCTCGGCCAGTTGAAGAAAGAAGTTTGCGTGACGCCGCCTGAAGGTCTCTTCCTCTTTGCTCGCGTCCAGACATTCGACCCCGTACTCCCTGATCGTCTCCAGCATCAGGAATCGCGGCTCGCCGCCCCCCTGCTCTATCTGCTGGAGCAAACTCTTGTCCACCAATGACGCGACGCCGTCCTGTATGTTGGCCCCTGCGTCGTCATCATCATCTTCTTCCACGAGACAGACCGCTTCCGCGGCTTCCAGTGTGAAGCCGCCGATGAAGACGGAGAGCCGCCTGAAGAGGGCTTGCTCCGAGCTTTCCAGAAGGTCGTAGCTCCAGGCTATCGTCTCGCGCATGGTGCGCTGGCGCGCTGGCACATCGCGCGCGCCGCCGGTCAGAAGCTTGAACGGGGATTCCAGGCGCACGAGCATAGCCTGGGGCGGCAGCAGCTTGATGCGCGCGGCGGCCAGCTCGATCGCCAGCGGCAAACCGTCCAGGCGCGTGCAAATCTCCGCGACGGCGCGAGCGTTCTTTTCCGTCAAAGAAAAATCGGACTTGGCAGCCATCGCGCGCTGCGCGAAGAGGGCGACGGACGCGCAACGCATCAGGTCCGAGACCGGCGGCAGACTTTCCAGGTTCGGCAGATGAAGCGGAGGCACCTGGAACTCGTACTCGCCGCTCAAGCGCAGGGCCGCGCGGCTGGTCACCAGAAAGACGATGCCGGGCGCGCTCATCAATAAACTGGAGAGCAGGGGCGCGGCCTCTGCCACATGCTCGAAGTTATCCAGGATTAAGAGCATCCGCTTATTCCTGAGATACCTCTTCAAGCCCTCTGTCAGCGATGCGTCCCCGGCCTCTTTAACGCCGAGCGTTTGGGCTATGACGGAGACGACCAGGTTCGAGTCCGTGATGGGTTCGAGCGCGACGAAGAAGACCCCGTCGGGAAATTTGCCGCGCAAAGTGTCCGCGACTTTGAGCGCGAGCCGGCTCTTGCCCGTGCCGCCCGGCCCGGTCAGCGTCAACAGGCGCACGTCCTCGCGGCGCAGCAACTGCTCGACGGCGGCCGCCTCGGACTTGCGCCCGACGAAGGGCGTGAGCGGGACTGGAAGGTTCGTGGGGTAGCCTTCGGCCTGAGACGTGAGGACGGCGGCCCCCAGTATCTCCACGTTGCTCATCCCGGCGAGCGGGTAATAGTGCGCGGGCCTGCGCGCAGGTTCCGCTCTACTCTCGGCGACGCCCGCTCGCGCGCTCTGGAAAGTCTCCTCCTCTTCCTCGGTCTCGGAGGAGGCGCGCACCTCTGCGACGAAGCGGTAGCCGTGGCGTGGGACGGTCTCTATGTACTTGTTGCCTTCGGGGTCTTCGCCGAGCACTCTTCTAAGGAGCGAGATGCACTGGGCCAGGTTATTCTCCTCGACGAAACTGTCGGGCCAGACCTGGCTCATCAGCTCCTCTTTCGAGAGCAGCCGGCCCTCGTTCTCGACCAGCACCATGAGCATCTCGAAGGCCTTGGAGGTCAGTTTCTGCCGCTTGCCCTCGGAGAAGAGGAGCCGCTCATCAATGTCTATACGAAAGCGCCCGAAGTCGTAGAATCGTTTAGCTCGCCTGTTCATAACAGCTTGTCAATGTTCTTCTGTAGATAGCTCAAAGTTATTTCAGAGTTTCGGGGGGACACGCTCTCTGACTCCTGCTGCTTACTTATCTTCCGCGCGAGTTGAGGGGGGCACCGCATATGGGGACTTTCAGGCCGGTGGATTTTTGCAGTCGTTATTGTAGCGCAATAACCTGGCACAGAAAATAGG
>DATEMM010000049.1:0-3898 GCA_035275605.1 Pyrinomonadaceae bacterium | reverse complement strand
TATGTTCTGGTAGAGGAGCTTACGCGACTGCTCCTTTTCGTAGGCGACGTCGAGCGTGCGGTTGCGGCTCAAAGGTCGCGCGTTTCTGAACGAGCGGAGCAGCAGCTCCGTCTTCTCTGCGTGGCGCGCAATCTGGAAGTCGTAGTCCGGGGTGAATTCCGTCGCGCCACCGCCCACACCCGTAAAGGGATTGCCGCCGCGCGAGGCTGCCTCTTCGAATTGCGCCGTCTCGTCAGGCGTCATCACCTCGGGCCGCGTATCTACCTGGCGACCGGAGCCCGCAGCGACAACGGCCTTTGGCTCTCTTGCTGTCCTGCCGTTGTTCGCTGCCATCTGTGTGCCAGCGCTCTTCTGTTCGACACTCTTACGCTCGGCGACGACTTCTTTACCCTCGTTCACCCTGGCGGGCGTGACGGCTTTCTTTCCTTCGAGCGGCGTTTTAATGTCGAAGCGCTTGCCTGGGCCGGAGGCGACCTCTCTTAGCCCTGGGCGCGTGTTCAGGAAGAGAAGGCCCACGGCGGCGGCGAAGATGACGAGCAAGAGGGCGGCGACGAACGCCGGACGGAAGAAGTTTCGTAAATCGATTCCTTTGAACCATGCGGGACGCCGTTCGTGCGCGGTGTCGCTTTGCGCGTCCCTTTCCTGCTCTATGCGCGCGCGGACGATTGACCACTGCGCGGGCGTGACCTCGACATCGCGCTGGTAGCGCGCGTAAATCTCCTGCTCGCGGCGGACTACGGTCAACTCCTGGGCGCACGCCTCGCAGGTCGTCAGGTGCGTTTCGAGGCGCTCAGTCGTTCGCTCATCAAGCTCCCCGTCAACGTACTCTTCGATGAGGGGCAAGCACTCTTCACATCTCATAAGCTCACCTCCAGGTAAGGGCGAATCAGGCGGCGCATCTCGTGGCGCGCCCGGTGCAAATCGGTCTTCAATTTCGCGATGGAGAAGCCTGTGATGGCGGCTATCTCCTCGTAGCTCTGCTGCTGAAAGATTTTCAGCGAGAAGACGAGCCGCTTGTCTTCGTCCAGGCCGGCGAGCGCCGCCTGGATGACGCCGCTCAACTCCTTGTTAATCAGAAAATCGTCCGGCGGGAGCTTCTTGTCGGCCAGCTCCGTGACGGCCTCGTCGTCCAGCTCGACCTTGCGCGAGGCCCTTTGGCGAGCGCGCAACGATTCGCGCGCAACGTTTTTCGCGATGCCGAAGAGCCAGGTGGAGAGTTTGGCGTCACCGCGCAGCGTGCCCAGGTTCCTGTAGGCGCGGACGAAAGTCTCCTGCATCAGCTCTTCCGAGAGGTCGCGGTCGTTGGTCATGTCGTAGACGAAACTGATGACGGGGCGACTGTAGCGGTCAAAGATCAACTGGAAGGCGTCCGTGTCGCCGGAGCGCACGCGGGCTATCAGGTCTTGAGCGCTATTCATCAGTCTTCCCGGTCTCGCCCCCAGTTGCCGTCCGGCCTGTCCCAAAGCATCTATTGCCAGCCGCTTCATCATCGTTTCAGTTAATGCCCCGCGCGGCGAAAAGGTTTCAAAGCTTAAAACGCTCCCGAAAATGCAGGCCAGAAGGATAGCCCGTTTAGTAAGTGGGACGCACGGGGAAAAGGTTGCAGAAGGTGGCAGGCAGGCCGGGGATAATCCGGGCGGGCCAAAATGAGAAGGTTTTCTGAGAATCCGGCGAAGCGCAAAAGGGAAAGGGGACCGAATTTGGCCGGATGGGCCAAAACCTGCGGTCCCCTTTGTCCTGTTAATCCTGTGAAAAGTCTACTTGACTACGGGCGGGTCCGCGCCGAGCGGCACGATCCATAGCTCTGTAGTCGTCACGTCGCGCGTCCCGCCTTCGAGCGTGACCAGGCGGTCGGCGCTGATGCCGCGCGCGTTGACTAGGTAGTCGTAGGCGCGTTTGATGCGCTTCTGCTTTTCGGCGTAGCCTGCTTTCGCCCCGCCGAAGACGACTATGTAGCCCTTCGCGTTCGGGTCGTTCTGCAATTGGATGGCGAAGTTATCGAGCCGCGCCTTCTCGTCGTTGAGACGAATCGGCGGGTAGAAGTCCACCAGGGTCGAAGAGATTTTTCTGGGGACCTGCACCGTGCAGGACGCGTTGCAGTTTAACCTGTAGCCCTCTACGGAAAGCGTCGCGGTGATGCTCTGTCCCCCTAAGCCCGTGGTGTCAACCTGTATGGAAGGCGTGCCCTGCCCGCTGATGATCGTCCCGTTGGAGACGGTCCAGTTATAGGTGGGCGTAATGTTGGGCGTGCCGCCGCTCAGGTTCGCCGCGAAAGTGACGGGCTGGCCCAGGGTCACTGCGTCCGGGCAGTAGATGGAGACGTTCGGGCAGACGATTGGCGGGGGCGGGCACTCGCGCACGATCACCTTGGTCGAAGTGAAAGCCGCGCAGCCGTTGTCCAGCTTGTTGTCCACCTCGACGGTCGCCGTGTAGGTGCCGGGCGCTGCCGCGGACAAATCCCAGGTCGCGTTCGGGCCGTCGCCGTTGAGCTGCCCGCCGGACACCCTCCAGGAGTAGCGCAAATCCGAGGTGCTGAAATTCGTGACGGTGGCCGTTAAGGGGATGCGCGCTTCAGCCAGATTATCAGCGCAGGGCGTGATGATCGAAGCGTGCTCGGAGAGTTGTATGACGGGCTGCGGGCCTGTGTTCGTGACGATCTCTCTGTCTTTCGGCTTCTTCTTTTCCTGTGCCAGGACGGTCAGGATGCCCGTCAGGGCGAGCAGCAGGCCGAGGGCGACGAAAGGAGATTTGCGCGAGAGCATTTTGAGGCTCCTCCATTTGTGCGAGCGGGTTTTTACAGGCTCGCAGGTTATGTCAAAACAGGTTCAGCGTCAACCAGTTCTTCGATAATGTTAATATTTCCCCGTCTTCCGAAGGGTTCAGTTTCTAAAAACGCTTAATGGCGCCGCTTTTCCAAGCCCGCGGCGCAGGTAATGAGACGCAAACAAACCCACCTGCCCGTCCCCGGCGTATGTTCCTTGACCCGACGGGCGGTCGCGGGCTAAAGACGGGAAAAAGAGATGATGCGACTAACTGTTTTCATCACCGGCGGGACGGGTTTCATGGGACGCAGGCTGATTACGGAACTCTTGCGGCGCGGCCACAAGGTGCGCGCGCTGGCGCGACGCGGCTCCGAATCCAGGCTTCCAGAGGGGTGCGAAGTCGTCATCGGGGACCCGCTCGACCGCAAGACTTTCACAGGGGAGGTCGCTCCGGCCGATACTTTCGTCCAACTGGTCGGAGTCGCGCACCCGTCGCCCGCCAAGGCCAAAGAGTTCCGCTCCGTTGACCTACAGTCGGCGCGTGAAGGGGTGGCGGCCGCGGTCGAAGCGGGCGTCGAGCATTTCGTCTACGTCAGCGTCGCCCAGCCCGCGCCCATCATGAGGGCCTACCTGGAGGCGCGCGCCGAGGCCGAAGCCTCGATTCGCGCGAGCGGCATACGGGGCGCGACCATCCTGCGCCCCTGGTACGTGCTCGGCCCAGGCCGCCAGTGGCCGCGCCTCCTGCGCCCCGTCTACTGGATTATGGAGCGGCTGCCGTCGAAGAGGGAGACGGCACTCAGGCTCGGGCTCCTGACGGACGAGGAGATGACAAGCGCCCTGGTCGGAGCCGTAGAGGGCGGGGCGGACGCCATCAGAATCCTCAATGTGCCGGAAATCAGAGAGGCAGCCGCCGGCCTTGGTCGCGCTTCGTAATTGGTCACGCTTCGTAAAAAGAGACCTTGCGCGCGCCGATAAGCGCGGGCGCGCGCAAGGTCTTTTGTCCGTCTGAAGAGTTTAAGGCGGAGGTGCTCTATTCTTCCGGCCCGGTGCAGCTTGGCCCGTGCAGCGCCGGGATTTTCTGGCTGATGACGGGGTAATTCGGGGCCTCGTCAATGTTGATCTGCGTCCAGTGCGCG
>DATEMM010000048.1:0-8571 GCA_035275605.1 Pyrinomonadaceae bacterium | reverse complement strand
TCTCTGACCTTTGCCCGATACCGGAACCGATTGCCGTACTGGTCAGTTCTCTTCGACTCCTTGTAGTCCAACTCCAGTTTGACGACGCTCAACGAGGGCAGAGTATGCAGCTCGCCCGGCTCCGACACGCCGTTATGATTTGCATCTTGCCAGAGACGGAGGCTGGAGAAGATTATGTCCTTACTGTCAATCACTCCGTCGCCATTGCCGCCGCTTGCTGCCTTGTCATATTCCGCCAGCGCGAGGAATCCGTTGGGCTCATTTGACGGGCCTTGCGGACTGAAGTTACCGAAGAGTTCTTTGCCGCTGTCAACCTGTCCGTTGCCGTTTCTGTCCAGCGTCAGCCAAGCGTCGTCTGAACCCGAAGCAGTCCAAGACAACTTTTCTTTAGTGCTGTTGCCATCAATATCGAATAGCACCCCTTCCGGCACGCTGGTTAGCTGGAAACCATTCCCCAATGTATCAATAATGATTGGCGAAGAGTAGCAGACCGAGCAATCAGGGTCTTGTTGCCAATCTATCAGCCCATCGCAGTCATTATCCTCGGTATCTCCACACACGTAACAGTCTATTTGCCCCAGGTGCCACGGATTCTCGCCAAACTGGGTGTCGCACGGCGGTGGCTCTGGTGTGGGCGTGGGTGTCGGCGTTTGAGTAGGGGTTGGAGTGGGGGTTGGTGTCGGGGTCGGAGTGGGCAGTGGCGAGGTTCCACAGCCGTCACATTCATAAGTTCTAACAATAAAGCTCTCTGTGCATGAGTCAAACCAAGAAACACTTCCGACGAATCCAAAAGCGCCTGTAGTGCAGTCGCAAGTACAGTCCGCCACACACTGACTAGAACTTTCGATACAATTTACCTTTTTGTTTCCCTCTATATCGTTACAGTTGGTGTAATAGAGATGCAGATAGCAACTCCCGGTAAAGGTCCCACCAAAAGTGTCGCTTGAACAGATACCCGCGTGCCGGCAAGACAAGGATTGAGAATCACCGCTTATGGAAAAGCAAAGAGCGCAGCAGAAATAACGAGTATCCTACGCATCGCCTCTTTACCTCCTACTTATTTACAGTAGTGTTAGAGTGTTCGAGGTGCTTGGTTAAGCCTCCTGCGCCTTTTGCTTGATAGGTCTTGCGTGCGTAGTTTCGATAAAATATAGCTCCTTGTTGCTGATCACCGTTTTGGATACCTGACTCATATGGTATCGGCTGGTCTTTTTCGAGAAGCGGAAGTATTGCGTTTATTGATTTGCCGCCCTGGTGATATTTCTGAACTAGCCACCGCTTATACTTTGCCGCCCCCTCCCGAATATCGATTATGATCCGAGAACCGGAACGGTTGGGGCCTGCTGTACTGTTGTCTTTGAACTCCACATAGTCAACACTTACCGCTAGCCCTTTTATCACAGCGCCGTCATAAGTTGTCGGAAGGTCTTGGAACGGCCGTTCCCCTTTGGGTGGTATGAGGTTATTTTCATGTTCGCCGCGGAAATCTGGATGTACAAATGTGTCAATCGTAAGAAAACTCGAATCAGTTGAAGTTTTCCCTTCCTTTTCAAGGGTGACAAAAATATTCAATGTTACCGCGGCTATGTATTTAGTCGCGTTATTTTTTATTACGCAGGATAGTTTCTTAATTGTGTTTGGTGTTGACAGTTCAGCCTTTTCACACTTTAGCTCAACAGGGACGACGCCATTTTCCGGTGGGAGTTGGTGAGCAGTAATCGGAAGATACAAATCTCCAATTTGCCTGGCTGGCCGCTTGCCCGGTGCTTTTAGTGCAGCGGTAGAAATTGCGATTGCACTTACCAAAATTGCCAGTACGCTGCCAATAGCAACTCTTAGACGCATGGTATGGCCTCCTGGTAGGTGAGAGAAAATGCGGATAAGTTCAGCAGGAGCGGGACTCATTGAGGAGTGAGGCTCTTGCTAACAAAATAGCTCGTTAGACGCGTGCAAGCTACTCCCGTTCTAAATTGGTGTCAAGGAAAAATCTCATTAATAGGAACTGCAAACATTACACTTAGATAGCCCTGTAATTATTCTGTCAGTGCAGTCAGGGTAATGGATGTCAATTCCCTTTAGGCTTGCGTGCGAGCAGGCGAGCGATGGTTTCGGCCAGTTTCAAGACGTCATGCGGTTTTCGCAAAAACGCGCTGGCCCCGGCGCGTCGCGCTTCCGCTTCCAGGTCCTCCTCCGAGAGCATGATGATGGGCGTGTGCTGGCGGTGAGATAAGAGCCGGACGCGCTGGATCAACTCGACGCCGCTGGTGTCCGGCAGCTTGTGCTCGAAGATGAGCAAGTCGTAATGAGTCTCGCCCTGGAGTCTCTGCAAAGCGGCGGCTCCGTCCCTGAGTATCTCGACCGCCCAGCCTTCCATCTCCAGAGACGCTCTGACGCTGTCAGCCAATCTTTGGTCGTCTTCGACGTGCAGGAGCGAGAGCGTGCGCACGGACTCGCCGGCGTCGCGTATGAACATCAGGCTGTGCCTGCGCGGTTTGATAGGGGTGCGTTGAGCGAGCAATTCCGGGTATCGGTCATTCAATTTTTTAATCAGGGTATTGTGGCTGTATCCGAGCAGGCGGGCCGCGTGCGTGACGACGCCTCCGGCATCCAGAAGCGCGCGTTCGATGAGCCGCTTCTCGTAGCGGCGCACAGCATCCCGCAGGGAAAAGTTCTCCCAGCCGCCGGTCACTGCCGATGCGCCTGACAGGCAGAGCACATGATTGGCCGCCCTGCTCAAGCGCAGGAGGGTCGCCTGGTCACGCGATGCGGCGAGCAGATCAGACGCGCGTTCATAAGTGAAGCTCAACTCATCAGCCGCCAGGTGCCCGCCCAACTCTTCGATAATAGTCAGTGCGGCCCTCCCGGCGGTCTCGGAATCACCCGCGTTCTCCGCCGCTTCGATTGCCCGTTGCAGCGTCACTTGAGCCTGCTCGCTACGGCCCGCACGGGCGAGCGCGATGCCGTGCGTGACGAGCGCCTCGGCAAACAAGAACTGCTGGTCACCGCCTTCGAGCGCCCCCACGGCAGAGCGCGCCAACTTTTCGGCTTCCGCAACGCGCCCTTCTTCGAGCAACACGCGGGCACGCGTATCATCCACCTGCGCAATGTGCGCCTTATCCTTCAAACTGGTAAAGAGCGCCTGCGCACGGTCAAGATGCTCATGCGCTTCCGCGAACTTCTTGATCGTGCCGTAGAGGAACCCCAGATTGTTCTCGACATAACCCTGATAGCGCGTGTGCCCGGCCTGCTCAAAATGAAAGCTTGCCGCCGCGTATTCGATTAGAGCCTGATCTATGTAGTCGTCACGACGCTCCGCAGCGCCGAGATTCCTTAGCACAAAGCCGAACCCGATATGGAATCTGCCTTTAAGAGCATGGTTGGTGCTTTTCTCAAAAAGAGGTGCAGCCTCAATATGGATGCGGAGAGCATCGTTAAATCTCTTGGCTGACCTTTCGACAATAGCTAACCTGAGTAAAGCGACTGCTCTTAATTCGCTATCTTCAGTGGCAGACAGGTTGTCTAACCCTGCTCGCAGCCAGACGCGCGCCTCATTGAACGCGCCTTGACGCCAGTAGCAATAAGCGAGTTCCGTTTGCGCTTCTGCTATTTTTTCAATCTCGCCTAGTGTCTCGAATCTCGTTAGACTCTCGCTGATGAGATTCTTGGCCTCTTCTTGTGCCCCTTCGACCTGCTTACAACTGCCAATCCAGCCTGTTAGCACTCCGGCGCGCAAAATGACTTCTGCCGCTGTCCGTGCCTCTAGTCCTTCGACAACTGGATGGTGGCCGACCCCTTCCCACAACTCCCCCAACATCTCACGCGCTGCTTCGTAGTTTCCGGCCTCTTCTAGTTGCTTGGCGAATTGGCATCGAAGCCGCGCTCGCTCCTCGTCAGTGAGGTCTGGAGCGCCAATCCGGTGAAGAAGCTGATGGGCTAAGCTCATGTGAGGACTACCTTTCTATAGCGATGATACAAAAGTGACAAGCAAGGCGATGAGGAGGCGCACCTTACCTGAGCAAATGTTAAGATGTCGCGCTCACTGACTATCCTTGAGCGGTCCGGTAAGAACTCACGTCTTCACCGACCACTGTAAGAGCGCAAACACCAAAGCTCAAAACAAGAAAACTGGAGAACACAATGAGACACCTCAAAAAACTCTGCGTTGCAGGCTTATTGACCCTTGCCCTCACTTTGCCTGCTTTTGCGGGCGAGATGGAAGCTGGCGTCATAGCGCCGCCGCCATCCACGCAACAGGCTTCGGCACAGGGCGAGATGCCAGGAGGCGTCACAGGCGAAATGCAAGCTGGTCTCACAGGCGACATGTCAACTGGTTTTACAGACCCGACGACAGATTTCTTCCTGAATCTGTTCCAGGGCCTGATGTCGCTGTTCTAAGCAGCGCGTGAGCACAATTCGGCTGACGACAAGCTGCTGTGAAATCCCTAATTTCTAGCGGCTCGGTTGTAGTGTGTCTGGAACGAGCGCCCGCGAGACGAAAGACTGTGAGACGGTAAGGAAATTCGCCCGAGGCGCTCCACTCGTACAGGTCTGGAGAGTAAACTCCCGCGCCGCATAAAGCAATAAAATATCTCGTGACGGTTAACGCCGGAGAGGTTTATCTATTAGCTTTACGGTTGACTGTAACTCTGGTGACAATGAGTTAAGTCGCTGCCATCAAATTAGGGCCGAGTTATGAGGAACGTTTAGCGACGCTCGATGGTCTCCGGCGCGGAAGTCTCCGCATCGTCCTCCACGTTCTCGAAGGGCGGGTCGAAGCCGGGCGGGAGGTCTACGTCGATGTCCCTTTCGGACTGTTTAGGCCAGAGCATGGAGGCCGCGACCGCGGCGGCCAGGATGGTCGCGACGAAACCGAGTGCGATGCCGATGGGGATGTGGTCTGCGTGCCGGACGTATTCGGCGAGCGAGTTTGCCCCAGCGTAGTTGAGGGCGTAGGCCAGGCCGTGCGAAAGAAGCGGCAGCAGCATCTTGACGCCGATGAAGGTCAGGACAATCGCCAGGCCGAGCTTGAGATAGTGGAATTTCTCGACCACCCCGGCCAGCAGGAAATAGAGGGAGCGCAGTCCCATGATGGCGAAGACGTTTGACGTGTAAACGATGAAGGGGTCAACGTCTTCCGGCCTGCGGAAGATGCCGAAGATAGCCGGAATCGAATCCACTGCGAAGACCAGGTCAGTCACTTCGACTATGACGAGGACGAGCAGCAGCAGCGTGCCCACGCGCCGCCCGTTTTTGATGGTAAAGAATCTATCCTCTTCGTAGTGGCGAGTAATCGGGACGAAGCTTGTGACGAGGCGCACGACGCGATTCTCTTCCGGATTGACCTCCGTCTCCTCGCTGCTGAACATCTTCACCCCTGTGTAGACGAGGAACGCGCCGAAGACGTAGATCAGCCAGTTGAAGCGCTCGATCAGTTGCGCGCCGACGAAGATCATAGTGATGCGCATGACGAGCGCGCCCAGCACGCCCCAGAAGAGCACGCGGTGCTGGTACTTGGCAGGGACTTTGAAGTAGGAGAAGACCAGCAGAAAGACGAAGAGGTTATCGACGGAGAGCGACAGCTCGATCAGGTAGCCCGTCAGAAACTCCGTCCCCTTTTGTTTGCCCAGATGCCAGAAGACCACCCCGGCGAAGACCATTGCCAGCGAGACCCAGACGATGCTCCAGATGGTCGATTCCCTGTAAGTGATGGTGTGCGACTCGCGGTTGAAGAGCCCCAGGTCGAGACTGAGCATGGTCAGAATCAGAGCGCCGAAACCCACCCAGAGCCAGAACGAATGTGCCGCCATGTCCATAATGTGTGCGGGTAAAATAGCACCCGCACGAGCGCGCAATCAACCGACATCCTCAGGTAGGCGGCAGCAATAGCAGGAGGCATCGCCGCGGGATAGATGAGCCATTATGTACTTTGACCCCGAAGGGGTCAGGAGCGGATTGTCTGCGCGGTTGCGAGGCTGCCCGTCTCTCCGCTACAATCCGCCATTTCAGTCAGTAGTCAGCCAATCCGTAATGAACCATCAATTTTTACTGGTTAGCTGAGCACCGGCTGCCGATTATTTCTCTCCGGAAGGTAATAGATAATGCTCAAATATTTAGGCAGGATGGAACGCACACGGAGCCTGATTATCGTCGGGTTCGCCATCCTCATGGCCGTCAGCCTGGTTGTTTTCTACGCGCCCGGTCGCAACACCGCCGCGCCGACGACGACCAACATGGAAGTCGTGGCGAGCGTCAGCGGCGACGACATCACGGTCAGCGATTTGGCGGGCAGCATCATGGCACAGGGGGGCGACGCCTCCATGCTCAACCGCCAGCTCGGCACCGCGCTCCTCAATCAACTCATACGCCAGCGCATCATCGTCCAGGAGGCTGAGCGCCTCGGCTTGGGAGCCTCGGACGAAGAGGTGGCCGCCAAAATCCGCGAATACAACAAGGACGCGCAGGGAAAGGTTGACGTCAAGAAGTACATGGAGAGGGTCGGCGACGTGGCCCGCTACGAGGGGCAGATTCGTGACGGCATCGCACAGGAGAAGCTGCGCGCCTTCGTCACCGCCGGCATCAACGTCTCCGAAGAGGAAGTCCAGCGCGAGTTTCAGCGCCGCGCTACCGCTTTCGATCTAGTTTACGTCCCCATCGCGGCCGAGAAGCTGGCGGCCAAGATCAACCCGTCGGACCAGGAACTGCGCGACTACTACGAGCAGCACAAGACGGATTACCGCATCCTCGTCCCACAGAAAAAGATTCGCTACCTCTTCATAGACCAGGCCAAGGTGGGCGAGAAAATCGCTGTCCCGGACACGGAGCTGCGCGCACGCTACGACCAGTTGACGCCGGAGCAGAAGCAGGGCGGGCATCGCGTCCAGCAGATCGTCTTGAAAGTCGCCGACCCGAAACTGGAAGGGACCGTCTCGGCCAAAGCCGCCGAGCTGGCCAAGCAGGCGCGTGGCACCACTGGCACAGCCACCGAACAGGAGTTCACGGATTTGGTCAAGGGCCATTCGGAGGACCCCGTGACCGTCAAGACCGGCGGCTGGCTGAGTGGCCTGGTCAAGAAAAACCCGAACAAGCCGGACGACCCGCTCCAGCGCACGTTCGAGACAGAGGTCGGCGGAATCTCCGGCCCGATCAAGTACGGCAACGCCTACTACATTCTGCGCCGCGGAGAGTCGGTCCCAAAGACGTTCGAGGACGCGAAACCGGAGCTCTTAGTCTCGCTTCGCAACACGAAAGCTTATGCGGTCGCGGGGGCGCTCGCGCAACGCGCCGCCGGGCGTCTGAAGGAGACGAAAGACTTTCAGAAGGTGGCGCAGGAGTTGGCCGCCGAAGCCAACATGAATCCGGCTGAGATGGTTCGTGAGACGCCGTATGTTGTGCCGGGCGACGAGGTGCCGAACATAGGCAGCTCGCAGCAGTTCGAGGAGGGGATCGCGCCGCTCGAAAATCCGCAGGACGTCGGCAACGTGACGCCTGTCAAAAACGGCTTCGCCATCCCGATGCTGGTGGACAAGAAGGAGCCGAACCGGATTCCGGAGCTGGACGAGATTAAGGATAAGGTGACGAAGGCTTTTCGCACGGAGCGCGCGGAGTCTCAGATGGAGGAGACGGCGCGCAATCTTGCGGGGAGTGTTGGCGGGGCGAACGACCTCAAGGCGGCGGCCGAAAAACTCGGCCTGGAGGCCAAGACCCAGGCCAGCTATAAGGTCAACCTCCCGCTGGGCGACCTGGACCTGACCCCTGCGGCGCAGGATGCGATTTATGCTCTGAAGGAGGGCGAAGTCACGAAGACTCCTGTCAAGGTCGGGGACCAGTGGTTCGTCGTCGGCGCGACCAAGCGCACGGAAGCGGACCTCAAAGAGTTCGCACAGCAGCGCGACTTCCTGATGGACCTCACGCTCAGGGACCGCCAGGAACAGGTCTTCGAGGACTACATCCTGGCCGCGCAGGCGCGAATGGAGGCCGAAGGCCGGATTAAGATTTACACGGACGTGCTGGAGAAACTCGGAGGCAATGAACCGCCCGCCGCGGCCCCGACCTTACCGCAGCGCCCGTCTTCAAGCCTGCCAATCCAGATACCGACGAAGTAAAGGCAGGAGTCAGAAGCCAGAAGCCAGAAGCCAGAATAAGAGGCAGTAAATGCCTTTCATTCTGGCTTCTGGCTTCTGACTCCTGAATTCTGCTTTTACTTCACCACCACCCTAGAATCTTCCACCAGGCGAAACCGAAGAGCGTCCAGATCAGGATGTTGGGCACGGAGACGATGAGGCCGAGCCACCACCAGGTGCGTTGCTTGACGTAGCCCGCGCCGAACCAGATGGGCGCTGGCGTCGTCCCGTAGTTGGTGAGTGAGGCGTTGAGGTTCGAGAAATAGGCCAGCGACAGTACGGCTAGAACCGGCGGCGCTCCGCTCCCCTTGATGACGACCAGAAAAGGGATGTACATCGCCGTCACGTGCGCAGTGATGCTCGCGAACCCGTAGTGTGCGTAGAAGTAGATGAGGAGCAGCGCGCCGAGCGCCACCCACCAGGCCCATCCCCCTGTCAAACCCGCCGCCGC
>DATEMM010000047.1:0-18571 GCA_035275605.1 Pyrinomonadaceae bacterium | reverse complement strand
GCATGGTCTGGCACAACCAGAAGGCCGCCACTTCCGTGCGCGAGCGCGCGAGAAGATGTGTGAGCGCGCCGCCGAGTCTTCCGGGCCTGCCGAGCGCGGTCAGGGTCGCACGCCGCCAGGCCGCGCCCGCGGGCTGCATCCGCGCGTAAGCGGCAGAGATGCGACCCAGCACCAGCCACCACAGAACCACATTGACTAAAACGCCAGCCCCCAGAATCCACCATTTCGTCCCGGCGCTGGCAATCGATGTGCTGTCAACAAAGTAGGCAAGCCAGGCGGGCGGCAGGTACATGACCCAGCCCGGCAAATTGTAGGCCGCCATCTCAAGCCTGTCCTGGCTGTCGCGCAGAACGGCCTGCCCGCCGTAGAAGGCGATCATAATCAGAATCGTCTGTGTCCAAGCCAAAACTTCCCTGACGCCCTCCCCTGGCCGTTCGCTCATCAAACTCGTGTAGATGAGAAGCAGCGCGCCGACGACTGCCAGGTTGCCTAAAAAGGCTGCGGCCGTGTAGGCGGGCAGATACGTCCATCCTGTGTCGCGCAGCCCCAGCCCGATAATCGCCGGAAAGAGGTTGAGCGAGACTGTAATCAACAACACGTAGCCCAGCAGATTCGTCAGCCGCGCCGCCGAGTAGGTTCTCGGCGGGATGGGTTGATGGCCGACGACGTTTAAGTCTTCCGGGTCGAGCACGACCTCGTTGAACTCTACGATGAGGGAAGTCCCAATGATGAGCATCGAAACTCCCAGGTTGACGAGCGCGAAGAAGAAGGCGTCCACGCGCGCGAAGAGGACGGCGCAGGCGAGCACGCTCAGGAGCAGGTACTGGCCTACGACCCAGAAGAGCGGCGTGATTAAATCTTTGGGCTTGCTCGCGGTGGCGCGGCCAAACTGCTGGCTGCGAAAGTCCATCAGGACGTAGGCGCGCAGCAGCGCACGAAACGGACGGACGCGAACGCCCGCGGCGCGCAGGACGCGATTCGCTATCTTCCTGTCTGGCGCGTAAACGCTGGTCGTCATCGTCTTCATCTGTCGAGGTCTGCCTTGCTCTCCTGAATGCAGACCTTAGTCTCAGCCGCGCTTCGAGCCGAAGGAGCCGAGGAAAGCTCCGACGAGTTCCTGCGTGTCTTCCGTCGCGGTCAGTTGCCGGAAGAGCGTTTCCAGCGTGTCCCGCCTGGAGGTCGAAAGCAGCTCCGAAGTCATCCCGTCGGCGACGATCTCGCCCCGGTCCAGAATAATCACGCGCTCGCAGAGCCGCTCGACCACGTCCAGAATGTGAGAGCAGTAAAGGACAGTCTTCCCGCGGTCGGCCAGGCCGCGCACGATGTCCTTAATCATCCAGGCAGCGTTGGCGTCGAGCCCCGACAGCGGCTCATCGAAGAGGACGACTTCCGGGTCGTGCAGGAGCGCCGAGGCGATGACCACTTTCTGCCGCATGCCCTTGCTGAGGGTGTCCAGGCGGCGGTCGGCCGCGTCCTTGAGTTGAAAAAGCTCCAGCATTCTGGCGGAGCGTTCGGCCACCTCTTCCGGCTCCATGTCGTGAAGCGCCCCGACCAGGGCCAGGTACTCGTTGGCGCTTAAGGTCGAATAGACCGTTCCCGTCTCCGGCACGTAGCCGATGCGCTTTTTAACTTCGAGCGACTCCTCGACGACGTCGAACCCGGCGACGCTTGCCTCGCCGGAGGTGGGCCGCAGCACACCTGTCAGAATCTTGACGGTCGTTGACTTGCCCGCCCCGTTCGGGCCGAGGTAGCCGCAGACCTGCCCGGCTGGCACAGTGAAGCTGATCGAGCGCAGCGCCTGCGTTTCGCTATAGGTCTTATTCAGTTGCTGGACTTTAATCATCTAGGGGCCGCTTGTAGTCGTCTTTCGCCGACGGGCGAGCCGAAAAGCCGTGCGGTCAAAGTGTCGGGACGTTTTAAAGCAAAACCAAACGCGAGTGAGAGTTTCGTGCGGCCAGCGGGAACAATTCTCTGATGGCTTATGACGGATGCAAAAATTGTCGCCCGTGATGCGCGCCCTGGCCCGCGGGAAGTGGCATTCAAAGCGGGGAAGAATCCCGGAGCAGGATTAAGAGTAAAGACTATTGCTCGGTAAAGTCAATAGCCTGTTTTCAAAGGCTGAGGGAAAGACCGGCGGTAGTATTCGCAGGGCATCGGCGCACTTTAAACCGCTCCTAGTCTTCTGGTTTGAGCAGCATTTCCCTGGCCTTTTCGAGCGCCCCGGCGTTATCCAGGACGAGCCGGAGCGTGCTCATAATGTCGGCGCGCGCGTGAGAGCGCGATTCGGAGAGCATCTTGACGAGCTTGGGCATCTCGCGCAGCCCCTGGACTACGTAGAGCGCGATCTTCTCTGCGTCGAGCCGCTCGCGCCCCTCGCTGACCAGGACTTCTACGAGCCTGCGCCGCACGTCCTCGAACATGTCGAATTCAAGACTGTTATCTTCCATTACTCAACCCTCGCAGCAAATCTGGGCCGGGTTCAAAACCGACGTGGGAGGTGAAATGACGAGGCGGGCGAGGCTCAATTGCGTAATACATCTTAACATAAAGAAAGTGATGAGTGATGGGTGAAAAAAGTGAGCAGTATCCTAATATAAAAACAGAAGTCATACGGAAGCCCCGAAGGGGCGATAATAAGAAAGCCTGGGGCAACGCCCCAGGTCACACGTTACCCATCAGGATAAGCCCTGAAAGGGCGAAATAGATTATTCCACCCTTTCAGAGCTCCGCCTTGAATGTGTGCCAGGTTCCTGGGGCGTTGCCCCAGGCTATTGTATTGCGCCCCTTCGGGGCTCTCGAACGGCTTCCCTCTGATCATGTTCTGTAATTCAATTTTGGACACGACCAAAAAGTGATGAGTGATGAGTTAAAAACCTCTCTTTCTTTTACTCATCACTCATCACTGTATACGGTGCGAGGCGGCGCTTGAGTTCTTCGGGGAGGGGGACGGTCTCGAAGGTGTCGCGGCGGACCGAGACGAGGACGAAGTGTGCTTCGGCGACGAGGCCGTCCTCGCCTTTCCGCCGGACCTCGAAATTCAGTCGCAGCGATTTTTGGCCCATGCGCCCGACGTAGACGGAAACTTCCAGCAGGTCGTCCAACTGCGCGGCGCGCCGGAAGTCGCATTCGAGGTGGGCGCGCGGCAGCCACACGTCCAGCTCATCGAACATCACGCTGTAGGGAAGGCCGACCGAGCGAAATAGCTCCGTCTCCGCGAACTCGAAGAATCGTATGTAAGCGCCATAGAAGATGATGCTCGCCGCATCCACGTCGCCCCAGCGCACGCGCTCCTCGATAGTGAATTTGGAATGATCGCTCATGCTGTGGCTACACCGGCTCGACCCTCTGTCAGGGTTGCAGGGCGTCCAGAAAGTGGCTGAGGGCTTGATTGAAATCCGCCGGGCGTTCGAGGTTGGAAAAATGCGACGCGCCGTCGATGATGTTGAGGCGCGAGCCTCGTATCTCGCGTTTCATTAATTCGGCGTCCGCGGGCGGCGTCAATTGGTCTTCGCTCCCGACCAGAATCAGCGTCGGGGCGAATATCTCTTGCAGAAAGTCCGTGCGGTCGGGCCGCAGCGCCATCCCGCGAAGCGCGGCCGCAGCGCCGCGCCTATCGGTCTTGAGAATCATCTCGCGCACGCGCCCCGAGACCTCCGGGCGCTCATGAATCGTCTCCGGCGTCAGCACTTTTTTCAGAAAACCCTCGGCGATTGATTCCATGCCTTCGGCTAGAATCTTCGTCGCCTGCTCTTCGCGGCCCAGGCGCGCCTCGGGCGTGTCGGCCTGCGCGCGCGTGTCCGCCAGAATGAGCGCGCGCACCCGAAGGGGGAAGCGCCGACAAAAGGCGAGCGCGACGTAGCCGCCCATAGAGAGCCCGCCAATCGCCGCACGCCCGACGCCCAATTCGTCCAGCAGCGCCGCGACGTCGCGCGCCATCTCCTCCATTGTCGCCGGCTCATCCCGGACGGTCGTCTCCCCCAGACCGCGCAAGTCCGGCGTGATGACACGGTAATCTGCGCCGAGTGCCTCGGCCTGCTCACGCCACATCGAGCGGTTGAAGGGGTAGCCGTGCAGAAGCACCAGGGGCGGGCCGCTTCCGACCTCGTCGTAGGCCATCTCTATCCCGCGCACGCTCCTGCTCGTCATCACAGCACCCGCCGCCCCCCTTCATTTCACGCGGCTCGTTCGTCTCCTCATAAAATCCATCAGGACGAACTGGGAAAGATTGTTCGGGTTGGCAAAGTAGGCTTTGCCGTTGGTCATCGCCGTCATCTCTTTGACGAAATCGACTAAGTAATAGTCGCTTGCGAGCATGAAAGTGTTAATCATGATGCCGGCCTTGCGGCACGCCTGAACCTCCTTGAAGGTCTCGGCCATGACGAGTGGGTCGAGTCCTGCCGGGTTCTTGTAGAGACGACGGCCCAGGGAATCCTGGCCCACACTCCTCCCGAAACTCGCGCGCCCGAGGGAGGCCGCCGCGCTCGCACCCTCCAGAAAACAGGCGGTTGGTTTCCCGTCCGTGACCATCACGATCTGCTTCATCTCCTTGCGCTGCGCCTGAAGGAGACGGCGCGACAATCTCAAGCCCTCGGCCGTGTTCGTGTGGTACGGGCCGACCTGTGTAGTGGCGAGTTTCGCCATCGGCAGCTCTTCCGCCGAGTCGTGGAAGAGCACCACCTTGAGCGAATCGCCCGGATACTGCGTGCGAATCAGATGCGCGAGCGCGAGCGCCACCTTCTTGGCGGGCGTGAAGCGGTCCTCGCCGTAAAGAATCATGGAGTGCGAGCAATCGAGCATCACGACCGTGGCGCAGGACGACTGGTAGTCGCACTGGTGAACGTGCAGGTCGCTGTATTCTAGGTTGAGCGGAACGCCTAAGCCCTCACGCTGGATGGCGGAAAGCAGCGTCGCGTTGACGTCCAGGTTGACCGTGTCGCCGAACTCGTAAAGCTTGCTCGCCTGCGCCGCCTCGACCCCGGTGGAAAGGTGCTGCGTGTCGTGCCGCCCGACGGAAGATTTGCCCAAACTCCCCAGCAGGTTCCTCAGCGTCTTGTAGCCGAGGAAATCCAAGCCCTTCTCCGTCACCTCGAAATGCACGTCGCGCGGCAAAGGCTCGGAGACTTCGCCGCGGCCCGCGCCTCTTTGTCGCTGCCCCGTCTGCGGCTGCTCTTCCGTGAGCTTGAGGTACCCTTCTTCGACCAGCCGCTCGATTAACTGGTTGAGCATCTCTTCCAGGAGCGAGCCCTTGAACTGGCCGTCATTGTCGGCGAGCATCTCCTCTATCTGCCGCTCGTCAATCAGGCCCTGATCCATTAGGGCCTGAAGCAGCGCCTGCCTCAAGGCGTCTAGCGACGTGTCCTGCGGGCGGCGCTGACGCGTCCAGTAGTAATCGTCGTCATAACCCGACTGCAACACAGAGTCCGAGAGCGCGTCCATCAAATCGCCCAGATTGAGCGCGGAAACGTCCAGACCCTTGAACTTGGAATAGCGTGTAAACTTCATTGCTTTCTTGAACTGCTGACTGAGAGCCTAAACCTGGAAAATCTCCCGCCGGCTACTAGATGAAATCTATCTTCTCCACGTCCAGGAATCTCAGCTCGACCGGCTGCTGGCGGCCCATGATGTAGACCCTAACCGTGAGTGTGGATTCGTTCTCGTTGACCTTTTCGACCCTGCCGGTGAAGGCTGCGAAGGGGCCGCTCTTGATGCGCACCATCTCGTCCACGCTGTAGACGAATCTCTGCCGCGCCGTGGGGCGGCGGCCCGCGCCGACGCTCTCGACCAGCGTGACCAGGTTGCGAACCTCTTTGGCCTCGCCCCGCGGGTCCGCGAGGAGCTGGCGAATTAGCTCTCGCATCAGACTCTCCTCCTCCATCAGGAGCGTGATAAAAAGGTCCGTCGCCTCGATCCGTCGCCGACCATTGAAGCGGACCCGGCGCAGCGTGAGCTTGAACAATTCAATCGCTTCGGGGGCTAACCGAACGCCCTCTCCCTCATGAATGGGAGCCGCCGCGACGCTCTCCTCGATGAGCTTCAACAGCATACTGAGGGCGTCGGGATTATTGGCGAGGCTGCGCAGGAGCGAACTGAAAATCTCGGCGTTCACCTGGGCCAGCGCATAGAGAACGTGCTCCACGCCCAGATAATTCTGTCCACGCCGCTTTGCCTCCTCATGTGCCAGCTCGAAAATCTGCCAGCCGCTTTCGGCGAATCTCTGTCTGTAGGTTTCAAGAGTAGCCATTGCTCCTCCTCATTTCTCCGTAATAACTTTCAATCCTCGCACATTCTTAAAATCAGCGGGATTATGCGTGACTAAAGGCACGTCATAAACTAAAGCCGTGGCAGCAATCCAAGCGTCAGATACGGAAATGGGATGACCTTGTTTTCGTGCGCTAGCTTGAACTTTCGCCCAAAGTAAACAAACAGACTCATCAGCTTCTATGAAAATGAAGTCTTTCAAGTAAGCGTGAAGTGCTGCGCGGCGCGGCTGATTCCAGTTATGAACCAAAGTCCAAGGTTCGAGTTCTGCGCACGTTTGCGCGGCGATAATTTGTAGTCTTCCGCCGAGGTGTGGCTGATAAAGTGCGGCTCGCGTATCGCCTTTAATGACGAACGAGATCACATTAGTATCAACCACAACAAAATCGTTTGCGGAGGCCGTACTCACTCAGGAATGCTCCGAGGCTTGTCACCCTGACGAAGCTCACGCACCCATGATAGGAATTCGTCAACACTTTCTTCCTCAGGCCAGAAGTCACCTTGTAATTCAGCAATATTGCTTATTGGTTTGACCCCCTGCCGCCGCGCGAGTTCCCGTAAACGTGCGTGTGATTGCTTCCGGGCCTCTTCCGCGGCTGCAATCTGATTAGCATTTTGTAAGGTTTCCAAGAGCTTTCCCCGCTCTTCTTCGCTAGCCCTCTTACTCATTATTAGTCGCCTCACTTTCCTGCCATCGCGCCGAAAACTACTTCACCCTGGTAATCTGCGTGACAGTATAGAGTTCGCCTAACCAGCCTTTTAACTATAACGCCCCGTCTCCGTCAGGTCATCATAAATCATTCCGCGCCGGTCTTTCCTGGCTTTCGTCGCGGCCGTGTAGCCGCCCTCCTCGTTGCGGCTGATCTTGTTCTGCGCGTAGAGCCCTTCGAGGACGAACTCGCAGGCCGCGACCGTCAGTGCCTCGTTTGAGCGTTTGAACTCGAAGGGGACGAGCGCCGTCTCTATCAGCTCTGGCACAACTTCGAGCAGGTTCATGCACTCACTTGCTGAGGCCGTGTCTGCCAGGCGCAGGTTGTTGCCGGAGTCGAACCAGCGGACCGCGTCCGCGAAATCAATCCCGACGAAATAGCCCTCGAAGATTTCGCCCGCCGCGCGCTTGATTAAGTCCCTGGCGATCTTGTTGGCACCTATCTGCTCGCCCTCGTATTCCAGTTCCATCTTGCCCGTAATCGAAGGGACGGCCGCATAGATGTCTGAGATGCGAGGCACTATCTCTTCCTCTTCCGTCAGAAGCGCCCGGCGCTCGGCGTTGGAGACGACCGCCTCTGTGACAGTGATGGGCAGGCGTTGCGAGACGCCGGAGCGTTTGTCTATGCGCTGGTCGTCGCGCGCCTCGAAGGCTATCTGCTCGATGGTGTCGCGTATGAAGTCCGCGAGGTGCAGTTTGAAACCTTCGAGCCCGTCGCGCTCGGTCCATGCCTCTTGCCTGGTAATCTCCACGCCGAGTTGCAGGTCGGTCGGATAGTGCGTGGAAATCTCCGCGCCGATGCGATCTTTGAGCGGCGTGATGATCTTGCCGCGCGCCGTGTAGTCCTCCGGGTTGGCGGAAAAGACCAGCATCACGTCGAGCGGCAAACGCACCGGGTATCCCTTAATCTGCACGTCGCCTTCCTGCATGATGTTGAAGAGGCCGACCTGAATCTTGCCCGCCAAATCGGGCAGCTCGTTGATGGCGAAGATGCCTCGGTTGGCGCGCGGGAGCAGCCCGTAGTGAATCGTCAACTCGTCCGAAAGAAGGTGCCCGCCCTTGGCGGCCTTAATCGGGTCCACATCGCCGATGACGTCCGCGATGGTCACGTCCGGCGTCGCCAGCTTCTCGACAAAGCGCGCGTCGCGCTCGACCCAGAGAATCGGGGTCGCGTCGCCTTCCGTCTCGACGCGCTGGCGGCCGAAAGCGGAGATGGGATGGAACGGGTTGTCGTTGATTTCGGAGCCAGCGATGACGGGGATGCTCTCATCCAGGAGGTCCGTCAACTGGCGTATGATGCGGCTCTTGGCCTGGCCGCGCAGCCCCAGCAGGATGATGTTGTGGCGCGCGAGGATCGCGTTGATGATCTGCGGCACGACCGTCTCGTCGTAGCCGACGATGCCCGGAAAGAGCTTTTCGCCCGTGCGCAGTTTGCGGATGAGGTTGGCGCGCATCTCGTCCTTGACGGACTTGACCGCGTAGCTGCTCTCTTTGAGTTCACCCAGATTCTTTGGTAAAGCCATTCTTTGAATACCCGTCCTTGCTTGATTGCGTTTGAGTTTTGATGATGTCCGACAGGGCTTCGGCCAGCGTGCGGCGCGTCTTCATTCCGGTGAAGTCCACGCCGAGGCCGACGAGCGTATGCGCGGCGTGCGCCGTCACGCCCGTGACGATGGCCTCGGCCCCAATCAGCTTGAGCGCCGAGACCAGGTTGCTGAGGTTGGCGACCGCGTGCGAATCGACGATGCGCGCGCCTGTGATGTCTATGATGCAGGAGTGAGCGCCCGTGTGCATCACTTCGCGCAGCGCCGCAGTGGTCGCGCGCTCCATTCGCTGCGTGTCGAGCGAGCCGATGATGGGCAGAATCAGCACGCCGCGCCAGACCGGAACCACGGGCGTAGACACTTCTTCGATCATCCGCCCGCGTTCCTCGTTGAGACGCGCAAGAGCGTCTTTTTGCTGGCGAAGCAGTTGCTCGGCCCGCTTGCGCTCGATGCCGAGAGCGATGCCGTTGGCCACAGACTCCATTGCTTCCAGCGCCACGGGCGTCAGCGAATGGCGGGCGAACATCGCCACGACGCCCACCAACCGATTATCCACGATGAGCGGGTAGCCTGCGAAGGCTACCATTCCTTCACGCTTGGCCCACTCCTGATCGCCGACGCGCGGATCGCCGACCACGGAGTTGGTCAAATGTGCCTGGCGTTCCTGGGCGATGAGGCCGATTTTGAAACGCCCCACGGGCACGCGCGAGTGCTGCCCGTCGAGGTGCGTGTACATGCCTGCGCTGGCCTGTAGCTCCAGCATGTTCTCGGCATCGTTAATCGTCCAGACGCGCGCGAACGCGGCATCCATGTGTTTGACCAGGGCCTCGGAGCAGCGTTGCAGCATCTCGCGCAAGTTGTCGCCCTGGTTCAAGGCAACGCCGATGGCCGCGCCGAGCGCGGCCAGCCGTGCACGCTCGGCCTGCGCCTCTTCCGCACGCTTTCTCTCCGTGATGTCGCGGACGATGCCGGTGAAATATCGTTTGTTGTTCTTCGCAAACTCGCTGAAAGAGATTTCGACTAGAATCTCGTGCCCGTCGCGGTGCAGGCCCGTCAGTTCGACGCCGTCCCAGGTGATGTGTTTCTCGCCCGTCTCGACGTAGCGCTTGAGGCCCGCGCGGTGCAGGTGACGCAGGTAGTCTGGCATCAGCATCGTCAAATCCGCACCCGTCATCTCCTCAACCGTGTGGCCGAAAATGGTCTGGCCCGCGCGGTTGACGTAGGTGATGCGGCTCTCCTCGTCGATGGTGATGATTGCGTCCGAAGCCGTCTCGGCCAGCGTGCGAAAGCGCTCTTCGGATTCGCGCCGCGCCTCTTCCGCGATTTTGCGCTCGATGAACTGGCCGATCTGGCTGCCTACGCCCCCCATCATGTGCAGCACGTCTTCGTCCACGTCGCGCAGCTTGTGACTGAAGAACTCCATCACGCCGAGGACCTCGCCGCGCAGGGTGATGGGAAAGGCGAAGGCCCCGTGTAGTCCCTCTTTTTCGGCGAGCAGGGCGCGCGGGAGATCGCTGCTTCCCATGTCCGTTACCCACGCCGGTTCGTTCCGCTCCCAGACCTGACCCGGCAGCCCCGCGCCCTTCTTGAACGGCTGCCGCCGGCTGATCTCTTCAAATTCCGCCGCCGCCGTCCCTGGGATGTGCCAGTTTTCGACGCAGCGCAGCTCACCTGCCTCGCGGTCAACGCGCCAGAGGGCGCCGATCTCCCAGCCGAGGCTTTCGCAGACGGCCTGTAGAATCTTCGGCGCGGCCTCTTTCAGCCTGTCGGATTCGGCCAGGGCGCGCGTCACGGCGTACTGCGTCTGGAGACGCAGCTCGGCACGCTTACGATCGTTTTCGTTGTTGCTCAAAATCTACACCTGACCGACAACCAGGCAAGGTCTTGCCGGGCCGCTCTCAAATTCTTCCCGAAAGTTCATGTTCAACTCGCCTGGGGGTTCGTGTCGTTAGCAATATAACAACCATCGCCGCGAAGGGCCACGAGATTCTCTGCCTCCAGCTTTTCCAGGTGTGCCAGCACCGCGCGCTCGGCCATCGCGTGCGCCTTCGGGTGGACGTCCGTGTAGACGCGCCGGACGATCTCAGCGGGCGCGCCCGCCCCCTCGCGGACGGCCATGAGAATGTTCTTCTCGCGCTCAACGCGGTGCGCTATGTATTCCTCTATTTTGGCGCGCGGGCTCCCGATGGCAGGGCCGTGCGCGCCGAAGAGGACCGTCAAATGTGGAAGCGCGCGCAGGCGTTCGAGCGAACGTAAATAGTCTTGCATGTTGCCCTCGGGCGGATCAATCAGGACCGAGCCGAGGCCGACGACGTTGTCGCCCGTCAGGAGCGCGCCCGTTTGCTCGTCGTAGAAGCAGAGGTGACCGCGCGCGTGACCCGGCGTGTGCAGCGCGCGCAAAGCGATGCGCGGCTCGCCCGCGAGCTCTATCACCTCTTCGTCCTCAATCAGGCGGTCAACGTGGACGGAGCCTTCGAGCGCCTCTGCCGTCAAGCGATGCGCGGCCACGGGCACGCGCCCGCCTAGATGCTTGCTGAGAGCGTTCACGCCCGAAACGTGATCCGGGTGCAGGTGCGTCAGTATCAGCTCGCGCACCTCTCGCCCTTCGCCGACCAGTTCGTCAACGCAAGAGACGAGCGCCGCCTGCTCCTCCTCGTAGGGCGAAGCCGCGTCGATGATGACCACCTCGCGCGAGCCGACGATGTAGCAGTTGGTGTGCGTCGCCGGAGGTTTTGTCGGCGTCCTCAAGGGGAAGCAGATGAAGCCAGGGCGAAACTCTATCCGGCGCACGGGCTCACGGTGCGCCTGCTGCACGGAGAGGAAACGCTCGATGAGATCGTCCGTGATGCCGCCCGCCAGCGTCTTCAAAGCGTGAAGCACTGGAGGCGCGGTCAGGACTTCCGAGCGTTCCCAGCGCTCGACGGCCGCGCGCGCGTGTGTCCACTCGCCCGAATCAAGCTCTGCGTCGCCAGTCACGTGCGGCTCCTGTTTGGCCGGGCAGTTGGCGATGAAGAACCAAGTGTCGAAGCGCCGGGGGCTAAAAGGCGGAGTGACCCAGCGGCCGCTGAAGGTGAAATCCCTTGCGTCCAGGTGAAGGCCGTAGTGTTTTAGAAGTTCTGGAAACGGCATGCGGCCTGATTCCAGGTCGTCAAGGAGGGAGACGCGCTGTCCCTTCGTCAGAGTCTCCGCGCCGCGGGCCACGAGGACGCCCGTCTCTTCGAACAACTCGCGCGCTGCACAGGAGATCATCGCGGCCGTCTCCGGGTCAACGCAATTCTCCACGCGCGTTTCGGCGTCAGACGCCTCGCGCTGCCCGCCGGGAAAGGCGTGAAAGCCGCCGAGGAAGGCCATACGCTCGCTGCGTCGCACCCAATAGACTTCTGGGTCCGCCGGGTCAGTTCCCGCGCGCAACAGGATGACTGCGGCCGCGTCCTTCGGCGTCGCGCCGGCAGCATTCGGTTTTACATTAACGGTCGGGTCAATATTCATAACTCATCAGTGGTCAGTGGTCGGTGGTCAGTGGTCAGTTAAGAACGCTTGCTTTAACTGACCACTGACCACCGACCACTGACCACTGTTTTACTCCTGCCAGCGGAAGCGTTCGCCGTCCTGCCCGTTCCAGGGCACGCCACGCATGTGATAGCCGCCCTCTTCCCAGTAGCCCGCCTGATCTTCCGTGAGAAAGCGCACGCCCTTGACCCACTTGGCCGACTTCCAGGCGTAGAGCTGCGGGACGATGAGGCGAACAGGCCCCCCGTGGTCCGGCGGGATGGGCTGGCCGTCGTGCGACCAGGCGAAAAGGGCGTCCTCGGCCAGAAAGTATTCGATGGGGAGATTGGTCGTCCACCCCCGGTCGTAGCCGAACGCGAGCACGAATTTCGCCTTCGGCTTGACGCCTACAATCTCCGCGAAGTCGCGTGTACGCAATCCGCCCCAAACATTGTCGAGCCGCGACCAACGCGTCACGCAATGAAAGTCCGCGTAAACCCTGGCGGCGGGCAACTGCATGAACTCGTCCAGCGACCAGGCCCGCGGGCGCTCGATGAGCCCGTCAACCTCGAACCTCCACGTCGCCAGGTCAATATCGGGTGTGCCGTGCGCGTCCAGGACGGGCCACTTGCGCGTGCGCGTCTGGCCGGGCGGGATGCGTTTGGCGCGTCGTGTGTCCGGGCTGATGATGACCTGTGGGTCGCTAATCTCTTCGGGCTTGCGCGGCTCACCCTTCTGGTAGAGCGGGTCGTTGAACAGATTTCCCAGAAAACTCATAACACTCCAGTGGACAGTGGTCGGTGGTCAGTGGTCAGATAAAAGAAAGGCAATAAAGAGAGCCGAGGGTTTGTTTTTAACTGGCCACTGGCCACCGACCACTGTCCACTGACTACTGACTACTTCTTCACGCTTCGTTCGGCCAGCGCCATCAACTCTTCGGGCATCCACTTGCCGACGCCTTTCTTGAGAGGCTCGGAGATTCCGACCGTTCTGTCGTGCCAGTCGTCTCTGTTCTGCGTGCTGCCGCGCTGCCGTTCGTAGTTTTCGGTCTGTTCGAGGCTGAGGACGATGCCGGCTATGACCTCTTTCCAGTCCTGCTGCTGTATGCCGCGCATGACGATGGGGAGCCCCGCGGTCCAATCCTCTTCGGGCGCGCGCGCGTCCTGTTCAGGAATCGTCAAACGGTCCGTGGGCGGGAAAGGCGCTCCCTGGCACTCTTTGAGGAGCTGCGCCTTGAGGTCCTTATAGGACAACTGCGGATTCTGCTGCCGCAAACTCTGCGCGCGGCGGAAAAGGTCCGCCACCGTCTGTTGCTCTTGAGCCATCTGAAGTCCCTTCAGACCTCCTGCCTTCAATTGTTAGTTTAGCTTTTGAGAATACCTTACACGCCTGACAAGCGAATCTCAACCGGAGAGAGAAGAGGCTGCTAGCGGGCGGCCCGCCGCGACGAGCCGAAGCCTCCGACCCGGTCTGGAATCCGCCTTGCGCGGCTTTCATGTGTCGCTCGGAGAAGTGTCACAGGGCGGCCAATCCTCACCGAGATGTCCCGGCGATAATGACGCAGGGAACAATTCAAGGTGCCCTGAACGCTAGCTGTTTCCCGTAACCAACACACACTTTCGACTAAGGACTGTGGCCCAGTGTTTCATCTCCGGACTAAAACCTTACTGCGAGCCGCTACCGTTGCGCTCGTCCTGAGCATTGGCCCAATAACCTTCGCGCAGGCTCCGCAGCCTGTGCCAGGCGTTATTCAAGAGTCGCGCGCGACAGTGCGGCAGAGGGCGGCGCTGGTCGGGCACAAGAAGGAGATCACCGAGGTCATTTTCAGCCCGGACGGCGAGACCCTCGCCACCGGAAGTGAGGACGGCACCGTGCGGCTGTGGAACGTCAATCGAGCCGAAACGATAGCGATCCTGTCCCTCGCAGAGAAACACAGACTGGGCGGGATAGTGTGGAGCCCTGACGGGCGAAGGGTCATGACGTTTAGCTGGCGCGACTATGCGAAGGACATTCAGCTCAGGGTCTGGGACGCTGGCACAGGCGAGTTAAAAGCGACGATTGAGACGAACTACGCTAATTATCTGTCCGACCGAAAATGGAGTCCCGACGGGCGGCTTTTGCTGACAGCCAGCGAGGACGGAACGGTGGAATTGTGGGATGCCGAAACAGGAAAGCTACAGAAGAGTTTTGAGCAGTCGCCGCTTCGGCCTGATGAAACCAAGTCGTTTGTCAAATCGATCTTCACCCTCAAAAAATATGCCGACCTACGCTTCACGCGCGGATATTTCGACTCGGCCGGGCAGAGCCTTCTCACCCTTAGTTACAACCACTCGCCTAAACTCTGGGACATGGCCTCCGGCAAGTTGAGAAACAACTTGCCGCTCACGAAAGAAGACCCGACCGACAAATATCTTTCCTTTCCGACCGACCCGCTCTTTAGCCCGGACAGGCGGCTGGTGGTCAGGCACGACGATGACGGGGTGTCGCTCCTGGATACGACGACCGGATTGGTCAGGCACTCGCTCGGAGAGATCGGCAACCCGCTGGCCTTTAGCCCCGACGGGCTCTCGCTCCTGGTCGTCACGCATGGGCCGATGATTAAGTTTCGCAGTGGAGATGATGAATTGAAACTGTATGACGTTGCGACCGGGCAATTGACGCTGGCCTTCGAGAAAATCCCTGGAGGAGTCAACACAATATACTGGAGCCCGGAGGGCGGCCACCTCGTCATGGTCGGCAGCGGAAGAACAAAGACACGCCTGCTCGATACGCGCACAGGGCGCATCAAAGGCAGGCTGCCGTATGAAGGATGCACATCTGACGCGTGGTGGGGCAGCGGCGGCTGTGAGGGGTTTCATTTCAGCGCGGACGGGCGGATTACTTTCAAGCAGAAGAATCCGCTGAAGCTCTGGAGCACGGAGACTGGCGACCTGCTCGCGACGCTTGAAGGAATGGCCGGGTACGCCAGATTCAGCCCGACGGATAAGCGTCTACTCGTCACCAGAGCGAAGGACAAGAAGTCGCTCGTCTTGTGGGAAGTCTCGAACCCGTAATCAAGAAAATATTCAGACTCGAAGGTTTAAGACCCCTTCGGGGTCAAGAACATGGCGAGCACGGAATCGGGCTCTCGAAGGCGAGAATCTAACTGATCCAGTACCTTCTTATCTCTCTCTGCTTGCGTTAGCTCTCCTTTTATGTTCATCATATCCGCCCGAAAGAAACAACGAAGAGAGCAAGAGGGGTTTGATGTCCGACGCAATTATTTCCACCGAGCCGACAATTCTTCATTCAGACAAAGCCGCGGGGCGGCCCATTTGCCCCGTCTGCGGGAGGGAAGCGCCAGACGGCCTCATCCCGTTCGCTTCTGTGCCGGAAAGCCTGCAAGTCATCATCGCCGCCAACGCACCCGCTGGCGTGCTGCTCGCTGAAGTCTGCCCGCGCTGCGTAGAGCTATTTGAGCGGGCCAGGGTTCAGCTCGAAGCCAACTCCGTCATCTTTGAGCAGGGCGGGCACGTTCTTTCCACGCCGCTGCGCATGGACGCAGACGAGCGCTTTACGGGGCGCGGCGTAACAATAGCCTTTCTGGATTCGGGCTTTTATCCCCACCCAGACCTGATTGAGCCGGAGAACCGCATCCTGGCTTACCACAGCATCGCTGCGGCTGAGGGCGACAAGACCTCTCTGGAGACGCCCGACCCTTCGAGTTGGCACGGCATGATGACTTCGGTCGTGGCCGCGGGCAACGGCGGTCTCTCGAACGGCTTCTACCGCGGCATCGCGCCGGACTCTTCCGTCGTTCTAGTCAAGCTGGCCAAGTCGGGCCGCATCCTGGAGGAGAACATCGAGCGCGGCCTCAAGTGGGTGATGGCGCACCGCGAGAAGTACGGGATTCGCGTGGTCAACATCTCGGCGGGCGGCGACGACGAGCAGCCGTACCTGCACAACTCTCTGGCACAAGCAATCGAGCGCGCCATCGGCGAGGGGCTCGTAGTCGTCTGCGCCGTCGGCAACGCCGGCCTTCAGCCGGGCCACCCTGTGCTCCCGCCCGCGAGCGCTCCCTCCTGCATCGCCGTCGGTGGACTGGACGACCAGAACTCGCTCGACAGGGCGCGCCGCGGAATGTATCGCTCCTCCTACGGGCCGACGATTGACGGCCTGCAAAAACCCGAAGTGATCGCGCCGGGCATCTGGGTGCCCGCGCCCATCCTGCCGGGTACACCGACCGCCGAAGAGGCAGAGCTCTTCGCCATGCTCGACAACGCGCCGGACGATCAACTGCACGCTCTCATAGCCGAGCACGCGGGCGTGGACAAGGACCTGGACGAAGCGTGCAACCTGCGCGTCTCGCTGCTGCGCCAGCTAATCACCATCAAGCTGCGCGAGGGGAACGTCATCAGCGAGCACTACAAGTACGTGGACGGGACTTCGTTCGCCTCGCCTATCGTCGCCTCCATCATCGCCTGCATGTTGGAAGCGAACCCGGCGCTAACGCCGCAGCAGGTCAAGCGCATCCTGATAGACACGGCTGAGCGGCTGCCCGCGATAGAAGTGGACCGTCAGGGCTGGGGTGTGGTCGCCCCCCGAAAGGCCGTCGAGTTCGCGCTCGCGCTGCGCTCGCTGAAGAATGGGAATTAGGGTCTTTACTGAGGGACGGCGACGACCGCAATGCGTTTTGCGTCGGCGAGTTTGAGCATCTCTTCGCGGTCGAAGAGGAGAGTTTTGCCTGCGGTCAGGCAGAGGCAGGTTGCGCCCGCTTCAATCATCGTCTCGATGGTCGGAACGCCGACGACCGGCACGTCAAAGCGCATGTCCTGGTCGGGCTTGGCGACCTTGATGACCGTCAGGCGACCGCGCGCCAGTTCGCCCGCGCGCCGGACGGTCGCATCCGTCCCCTCCATCGCTTCAATCGCCACGCAGGCACGCGCGCGCACGACGATGGTCTGCCCTAGGTCCAGCCGCGCTATCTCTCTTGCGACTTCCAGCCCGTATTCAATATCGCCACGCTCGCGCTCATCCGGCGCGCGGCGCGTCAGGGTGCCGACCTGCGGCAGTAAATCTTGCAGGAAGTAGGTCGAATCAATCAGCTCTATGCCTTCGCTCGCCAGTTCTTCGGCGACCGCGCCGATCAGCGCGTCCGTGTTGCGCCGCGGGAGCCTGAGCAGCATCTTCAGCATACGCACGTCCGGCAGCGCGCCGCTGAAAATCTGCACGTGCTTGACCTGGCCCGCCATGATGGCCTGCTCTACACCCTCGCGCTTGAAGAAGCGAATCATCTTGCCCAATTGCCCTATGCCGACCCACAGGACGCGCTCGGCCACGCGCTCAATCGCGGGGTCAGTCTCCTCGCGTATCGCCGCGACCGATAGAGAGACGCCAGCCCTGCGCGCCCCTTCGAGCACCAGAAAAGGGAAACGCCCGTTGCCGGCAATCAGTCCGTAGCGCATAGCCGATTTCAGAATGCGGATTGCGGATTGCGGATTGCGGATTGGAAAGATGCGTTCTTAAATCCGCAATCCGCAATCCCAAATCCGCATTATTTGGTGACTCCCCGCGCAGACGTTTCGATGAAGCGGACCAGTTCGTCCACTTCCGCCGAGTCTTCGATCTCCAGGCGAATGGCTTCAAGCGCCTGCGTCGTGTTGAGCTTTGACGAGAGGAGCAGGTGGAAAGCGTGGTGAAGGGTTTTAATGACTTGCTCCGAGTACCCGCGCCGCTTCATCCCGGTGATGTTCAGCCCGTAGCACTTGGCGTGGTTGCCGACCGTCAGGGCGAAGGGGAGCGCGTCTTTGACCACGACGGAGTAGCCGCCGACGTAGGCCTCGCGCCCGACGCGGCAGAACTGGTGGACGCCCGAATAGGCTCCGATGTTCGCGCCGTCTTCGACCATCACGTGTCCCGCGAGTGTCGCGGCGTTGGCCATGATGACGCGGTCGCCTAAGGTGCAGTCGTGCGCGATGTGGGCCTGTGCCATTATCAGGCAATCGTCGCCGGTGCTCGTCACGCGGCCCCCGCCCTCCGTGCCGCGGTGAATGGTGACGAACTCGCGTATCTTGTTCCGCTGCCCGATGCGCGTTTCCGCGGGCTCGCCCATGTATTTCAAATCCTGGGAGGCCAGACCGATGGAGACGAATGGGAAGACGTGCGTGCCGTCGCCGATGAAGGTTTTCCCGTCCACGACGCAGTGCGATTCAAGGCGGACGTCGTCGCCCAGAGTCACTTCGTCGCCAACGATTGCATAGGGGCCTATGTAGCAGTTGCGTCCGAGCCGGGCGCTCGGGCTAACGACGGCTGAAGGGTGTATGGTCTGAGTCTCTGCGGACACGTCGGCGGCACGCGGCGGGGTCTTCGGCGGCGAGGAGGCGCTCATTACGAGGCGGCGCTCCTGTCTGTAATCACGCTCATGATGTCGGCTTCGGCAGCCAGTTGCCCGTCCACCTTCGCCAGCCCGCGCATGCGCTGGACGCGCGAGCCGACGCGCACGGGCGTGACCTCCAGGACGAGCGTGTCGCCTGGGACGACCGGGCGACGGAAGCGCGCGTTATCGATGCCGCTGAAGAGGACCAGTTTTTTC
>DATEMM010000046.1:0-6411 GCA_035275605.1 Pyrinomonadaceae bacterium | reverse complement strand
GCGCTCTACACGCGGCTCTGGGCACCGGGCAAATCCGCTCGTCCCCCTTTCACTTTCATACAGGCGGAGTTGCCGGGCGTGCCGGAGATTCAGGCGCTGATCAGGACTGCCGGGATGCCGACCCCCGCCGAGATTAAGATGGCCTACCTTCTTTGGGAGAAGGCAGCGCAGAGCAGGACCTTCACTCGACACTCTCACTAGAATTATCGACTCTCAATTTAATTTCCCCTCCACGGTAACAAATCGTAGTAGAGTTGTGCCTGCGGGATAGGCGCGCCTGACAATCGACTTTGGCGTTGACGCCCGCCGGCCCTCTTCTCCCAAACGCTTCCCTGCAATTTCCTAGTCGAGCAAGGAGGAAAGCACACAGATGCCGCGTCTCTCACGCCGGTGGACGGTCGCGTTCGTCGTCTTCGCTCTCATCGCCTCGGCCGCCGCGTTGTGGCTCATCCTCCGCCGTTCACGCATAGCGTCTTTGAATCCAACGCGCCCGGCGGTGTGCGAAGAATGGGCGAAGGCGGAAGTCGCCGGTCAGGGGCTCGGCTGGGATTTGACCTACATGTCGCTGCTCAAAAGGCTCAAGCTCTGCCCCGGCAACATAATATGTGACGAGTGGGCCAAGCCGGAGCCCCCGGTTAATAAGCTGGCGGCGGAATGGAACAAGGAAGACCCGATCATCTCCTCCGTAGAGTTCGAGCTGCCGGACGGCCACGCGGGCATGGTCTCCATCTGGCTCATACGCACCAAAGAGAGTGCCTACCACTGGGGCTTCTCTCTGGGCGAAGATAAGGCCAAGGAGAAACAGCCCATCCCCGTACAGGCTTACGACACCTTGTTCGAGGAGATGGCCTGCTGGCGGCAGGACGAGCCGCCGCAAAAAATCTTCGGAGAGCATGGCTACCTGGGCTTCCTCAGCCTGTACAAGGAAGGTAAGTGGCGGCAGCTCTTAATCACACAAAACGACATCTTCATCGGCGACATGGACAAGATGGACGAGGAGGGGGCCGGGACGCCCGGACGTTTCTCGCTGGCGCTAACGCAGCTCTTGAAGGTCATGGAGGAGGAGGAGAAGAAGGGGTCCGCAGGGGAGCCCACGCCGTCTCCCCAGATGAGCAGTTCTCCGCCCGCCAGCAACAAACGTTAGCTGGCCGCGCCGGTTATGAGGTAAATTATAGTCAAATCGCTTTAATCATTTCGACACTATCAGGAGAACAAAATGAGACGTAAAGCATCTGCCGTCTGGGAGGGTGGCCTCAAGGACGGCCGGGGCAGGATTTCGACCGACAGCGGCGTTCTTTCCGACACGCAGTACTCCTTCAGCACGCGGTTCGAGGACGGCGTCGGAACCAACCCGGAAGAGTTGATCGCCGCCGCGCACGCGGGCTGTTTCTCTATGGCCTTGTCTGGGCAGTTGGGGAAGGCCGGCATGACGGCCGAGAGCATCAGGACGACGGCCACCGTCAGGCTGGAGAAGGTCAACGAGGCGTTCGAGATAACTAATGTCCACCTGGAGGTGACGGCGAAAGTGCCCGGCGCAAACCAGCAGGCATTCGAGACGGCGGCGAACAACGCGAAGGCCGGGTGCCCTGTCTCCAAAGTGTTGAAGGCAGAGATTACGATGGAGGCCAGGCTCGAAACTTAAAACGACGGAGAAAGGAGAGCTATGAGTTTATCCGAACTTCTCCTGGCGGAACTCGAACAGGAGGCGGCAACGACCAGAAAGATGCTGGAGCGCGTGCCGGAAAACTTGTTCGACTGGAAGCCACACGAAAAGTCCATGGCGCTCGGGCAACTGGCCGCGCACGTCGCCAACCTCTTCGGCACGTGGTTCCAGGCGAGTTTGAGCCGCGACGAATTCGACCTCGCCGAGAGTAAGGCGTTTAGGCCGGAGAGCGTCGCGGAACTCCTGTCGGCCTTTGACCACAACGTCGCGGACGCCAGCGAGCTTTTGCAGGCGCAGTCAGACGAGCGCATGTTCGAGACCTGGACTTTGCGGCGCGGCGAGCAGACGCTTTTCCGTATACCGCGCTGGGCGGTCCTGCGCTCGATGGTCTTCAACCACATCATTCACCACCGCGGCCAGCTCTCGGTCTATCTACGGTTGCGGGACGTTCCCTTGCCGCCCGTCTACGGCCCTACGGCCGACGAAATACCGGACGCGCTCAAGGCCGGCTGAGCCGCAAGGCTCTGGACATCTCAGCCGGAGACGTGATTGAATCCGGCTGCTCGCCCGACAGTGGCGCGCGCAGGAAATAGCGATCGCGCGCGCCCCGTTTCCACCTGGCCGAACCCGTAAACTGAAGATGAAAAGCTCAACACTACGACGTCTCCTGCTTCCAGTCTCGCTCGTCCTTCTCCTGCTCGCGGCAATCAGTTGCCAGCAACAGCCCGTCACGACCAACCAGCAGGGCCAGCCGCAACAATCTCGCGAGCGCGTCTTGGGCACGCCGGGCGGCTCCATCACTTACAGGCTCACTTCGCCCGTGCAGACTTTCAACTACCTGATGGCGAAGGAGGAGTCTTCCATCACGACGGCCTTCTACCTGCTGGGGGGCCGCCTGGTGGAATTCGACCAGGATCAGCAAAAACACATTCCCGGCCTGGCTGAATCCTGGAAGTGGGCCGACGACCACAAGACTCTTGAGCTGACCTTGCGCGACGGGCTGAAATTTTCCGACGGGCATCCGCTGACGGCCGACGACCTGCTCTTCACCATGCGCGCCCTTTACGACGAGCGCACGCAGTCGCCCATCTACCGCGACGCAATGCTGGTCGGGGGCAAGCCGATAGAGACTTCCGTGGTTGACCCGCTGCACCTGCGCATGCTCTTCCCCGAAACGGTGGCTGCGCCCGAAGGCTACCTGTCGAACATAGTGGTGCTGCCGCGCCACGCGCTCGAAGAGGACTTCAACAAGGGGACGCTCAAGGACGCCTGGGGCGTCACCTCTGACCCGCAGCGCATCGTCACGGCCGGTCCCTTCACGGTCGAGTCAATCACGCCCGGCGAGCGTCTGAAGCTCAAACGCAACCCGAACTTCTGGAAGAAGGACAGCGCGGGGAAACAGCTTCCCTACCTGGACTCGCTCGTCATCGAATTCGTCTCGGACCCGAACAACGCCATCACGCGCTTACAGCAGAATTCGCTGGACATCATCGACCGCGTCCGCCCGACGGATTACGCAGCGCTTCGCTCTTCGCAAGCGAACGTGCGCGCGCACGACCTGGGCCCCGGCCTGAACACGGACTACATCTGGTTCAACCTCAACGAGGGCGTGCAGAACGGCAAGCCTGTGGTTGACCCGATCAAGCGCGCTTGGTTCGCGGACGCGCGTTTCCGCCGTGCCATCGCGCACGCGATTGACCGCAACTCTATCGCCACGGCGAACCTGCAAGGGCTGGCGACGCCGCTCTACAGCTTCGTCTCGCCGGGCAACCGCGCGTGGGCGGCGACGGACCTCCCGCGCGCCGAGTATGACCTGGAAAAAGCTCGCGCACTTTTACGGGAGGCGGGTTTTACGACGCGCGGCACGCAGGAAGCGCCGGAGCTTGTGGACGCGAAGGGCAACCGCGTCGAGTTCACGCTGGTCGTGCCCGTGGAGAATCAGCCGCGCGTGGACATGGCGACGGTCATCCAGCAGGACCTGGCCAAGCTCGGCATCAACATGCAGCCCGCGCCGATAGAGTTTCAGGCGCTGACGGCGCGCTGGTCGCAGAGCTACGACTACGACGCCATCCTGATGGGGCTTTCGGTCACGGACCCGGACCCGTCCTCCTACACGAGTCTTCTCCAGAGCGCGAGCGGGAATCACCAGTGGTATCCGAAACAGCCGAAGCCCGCGACGGATTGGGAGGCGCGGCTGGATCAACTCGACACGGAGCAGGCGCACGAAATGGACCCGGCGCGCCGCAAAGCCATCTTCCGCGACATACAGGTCATCATCACGGAGCAGATGCCCATCATCCCAATCGTCGCGCGCCACATCACCTCGGCGGCCAACACGCGCGTCGGCAACTACCGCCCCGGCACGCTCCTGCCCTACTCGCTCTGGAACGTCGAGGAGTTGTTTGTAAAGTGAGAATAGTGATGAGTGATGAGTGATGAGTAAAAGTGAGCAGTAAGCAGTAAGCGGTTAATAGCCCCGTTAGGGGCGACGGATAATAGCCCAGGGCTTGAGCCCTGGGCTATTTTCATGCCGCCCCTGGCGGGGCTCTGAATTCTACTTTTTTAATTCACCTGCCGCCACGTCATCAGGAGCGCGTGTGCCAGTTGCGCGCGCGTGATGGCGTCCTGCACGTGGACGTATCCGTCTTCTGCTACCAGGAGGCCGTGGTTGAGCGCGACCGCGACGTAGCCGCGCGCCGCAAACGGAATCTCTCCTGCATCCTTAATGTTCAGAGGCAGCATGGCGGTCGCGGTTTCTTCCTGGTAGCCAGCGGCGCGCACCAGGGCTATGGCCGCTGCAAGGCGCGTAGCGTAATCGTCCGGGCGGAACTTGCCGCCGGGCTGCGCGTCTGTAAAGAGCGCGCCACCTGGCGCAGACTGCACGCTCTCGACAAAGAGCATCGTCGTCGAATCAGTCACGTCCGTGAAGCGCGCTTTCTCAGGCAGATACTGCGGGACGTAGCCCCCGCGGACGAGCGTCGCGGCCAAATCGCCGCGCGTGACACGGAAGCCCGGACGAAAGTGATTGGCGTAGGGCTTCATCATGTAGGTCCGCAGCGCTCGCTGAATCTCCGCGCGCGACGCCGCGCTGAGGCCGTCCAGGTCGCTTAAGGGCGCATACTCGGCCCGCGTCACTTCCACCACCCCGACGACGCGCTGCGACGTGCCCAGGCCCTGCGAGATTTGCAGGCGGAGCGCGCCGCCCGTGAGCTTTCTTACGGAGTACCCCTCGCGCTTGCCCGTCAGCCCAGGCTGGTTCGGCGTGCTGGCCTTGCCCAGCTCCGCCCCCTTCGCGTCATAAAGCGATAGCGCCAGGTCACTCACACTGTTGAGAGGCCCCCATGCGGATTGCACGGAAGTGAGCACGGCGTCCGCCGGAATGTTGACGTTCGTGCTGTAGCTGCCGAGCGGCGTGACGAAGCCGTTGACCTGCTGCACCTGATCGTTGATGAAGCTGACCTGCCCCTGGTCGAGCGTGGCGCGGAACATCCCCATGCGCCTGTCCGGGAATGCCGCTTCGAGGACGGCGGCGTGCGCGTTGAGCATCCCGGCTCCGACTTCGTGCTGGAAGTAGTTCGGCAAAGGGGTCGCCGTGCGTTGCAGTATGTCCCGAATCTGGCGCGGCGTCAGTCGCGGGTTGGCTTCGAGCATCAGCGCGATGGTGCCCGACACCTGCGGGGCCGAGAAGCTAGTGCCAGAAGCCGTCGTGTAGAACGGCAATTCCGCCGGTGTCAGACGATTCCTGTCCGCTTCAAGGAGGCCGAGCGTCCCCGTCACGTTCACGCCGATGGAGCGCAGGCTGACCAGATTGACGCCCGGCGCAACGATGGTCGGGCGAAAGAGCCCGCTTCCCATGTCGCCGCGCGAAGAGAAGTTGGCCAAATTACCGCGCTCGTCCGTGGCCCCGACGCTGATGACCCAGGGGGCGACCGCGTAAGGGTTCAGAGTGTGCTGGCCTGAGCCGGTGTTGCCGGCTGAGAAGACGACGTTGACGCCCCTGTCTGTCAACATCTTCGTGGCGACGTTGACGGGGTCGTTCAGGTCAAAGACCGTGTTGGCCGAGAAGCTGCAATTGACGACGCGAACGTTAAGGCTTGCGCCGCGCGAGAGCAGGTAGTCGAAGCCGGAAAGGACGAAAGAAAGGTTCAGGTCGCCGGCGCTCAGGCCCAGCAGATTGGCTCCGGGCGCGACGCCGCCGTACTTGCCGCCGGAGCGTGCGCCGCTTCCGGCGATCAAACCGGCGACAAAGGTTCCGTGACCGTAAGCCTGATCTGTGGTCGGCAAGTTCTCGACGTTGATAGGCTCGGTGAAACCTATGCTCAGGCTCTGCGTGTCCACGAGCTTGACGTTCTGCACGACGCGCCCGGCCAAATCCGCGTGCGTCCCGTCAACGCCTGTATCTAGGACTGCCACCGTCACGTTGCGGCCAGAAACCGGGAGCCCGACGTTTTTCTTCGTCAGGTCCGTGTCGCGGCGCACACGCTCGGTCCCGGTCAGGGCCAGGTACGGGTCAATCGTCGGTTGCAGCGTGCGATTGCCGTAGATGGAGCGCACGGCCGGAAGATGAGAGATATTAATCATCTGGCTGCGCTTGGCCGTCAGCGCGATCATGGGTAGCTCACGGTAGCGCGTTCCGCCGAGCACGCCTATGTTTCTCAAGTCAGCGAGGTCGTTTTCCGTGGGCTTCTGGTGATAGACGACGACGGCGTTGACGTTGCTGTCGTCGGTCATCTCGTTGAGCAGGATGG
>DATEMM010000045.1:0-7704 GCA_035275605.1 Pyrinomonadaceae bacterium | reverse complement strand
GGTCGTGTTCGCGTTCCGGTTGCCGTTGTTCGTATTACGATTGGCGTTAGCGTTACGGTTGTTTGAGTTGCGATTCGCGTTCGCGTTGCGATTGGCGTTATTACTATTGTTCGCGTTGTTCGCGTTCTTATTCGTATTCTTGTTTTTCGGCTTGTTCTGATTCTGATTCTGGTTCTGGTTCGCCGGGGTCTGCGACTGATTGGCGTTCGCGTTCTCGGCAGGCTTCTCCTGCTCCTGAGGAGCTTCGTCCGTGCTGGACCTGACGGCCTCGCCCTCTTTCGGCGCGCGGCTGACTTCGACGGCGACGGGGATGCCGACCTTGACCACCTGGCCTGCCTCCGGCAACTGGCTCAAAACCGTGTCCGGCTTCTCGCCGCTCGGGCGCGCGCCGCGAACTCGAATCTTCAGCCCCGCATCGTCGAGCATAGATTCGGCTGTGAGCCTGTCCTTGCCCAGGACGTCCGGGACTTTCACCTCAGAGGTGCGAAGACTCAGGTAGACGGTGCCCAACAGTCCGAAGAGAAAGGCGACGAGGACGGCCAACACGATGCCGACTTTTCCGAGCGCCGAGAGCGCACGCCTTCCTAAACCCACAATCTATGAACCGCCTCTCCTAAATCACGCGCCTCAGAGTCAAATCTTCCGCAAACCGACCGCGAAGTCTAACACCCGCACGAAGCGTGCGGCAAGCCCGCCTAAACCCCCTTAACTGTGCCTCTCGAAGGCGGATATGAAGAAGCCGTCGGCTCCGTCCCTGTGCGGCCAGATGCGCGCCGCGCCGTCTCCCGACAGCAGATTCGCCGGGACGTTCAAAGGCGCACGCTGGAAATCAACGTTTTCGGTGAGAAAGCGCGTCACCACGCCTTCGTTCTCTTCGGGTTCGACGGAGCAGGTGGAGTAGACCAGGCGGCCCCCTTGGCGGCGCACCATTTGGGCGGCACGCCCCAGAATGCGCCCCTGCCGCACAGCCAGGTCAAAAATGTCCCCGGCTGAGATGCGCCAGCGGATTTCGGGGTTGCGCCTGAGCGTGCCCGTACCCGTACAAGGGGCGTCAACCAGAACGCGGTCAAAGCTGGCTTCCGTGAAGGGCAGGGCGACTTTGGCGTCGTGTACCACCGCGCGCAAAGTCTTGATTCCCTGCCGCGCCCCGGCCTCCAGGACCGTCCGCAGTCGATGCTCGTAAACGTCGCCCGCGACGATTAACGAAAGGTCAGGCGTCTGGGAAGCGATGTGCGTGGTCTTGCTGCCCGGCGCGGCGCAAACGTCCAGCAAGCGCTCGCCCTCGCGTGCGTCCAGAACGTGCGCCACCAGTTGCGAAGCTTCGTCCTGTAGATAAATCTTGCCCTCACGCGCGAGTTTTTGCGGAAGCCCGCCTGTGCCAGCCACGCGCCACGCGCCGGGCGCGATACTTGAGGGAGTAAGCGTCAGGCCAGCCGCACGCAATTCTTCCAGCACCTCTCCCTCGTTAGCCCGGCCCTTGACGACGCGAAAGGCGACCGGAGGGGCCTGGTTGTTCGAGCGCGCAAAAGCAGACGCTTCTTCCCTCCCGAAAGCATTAACCCAACGCTCGATTAGCCAGCTCGGGTGCGAGGAAGCTATGGCCAGCCGCTCGACGGGGTCAGAGATGTTCGCCGTCGGGTCGAAATCCGTCTCGCGCGTCGCGCGGCGCAGGACGGCGTTGATGAAGGGAGCCGCAGAGCGCAGGCGTGAGGCGTAGGCCAGATTGACAGACTCGTTGACGACGGCCGAGGCCGGAATTCTGGAGAGGAAGTGCAACTGGTAGAAGCCCAGTCTTAAAGCACGCCGCACGGGGGCGTCCAGACTCTCCACCTTGCGGCCGGAGTAGTGCTCAACAAAAGCGTCCAGCCAACGTTGCCAGCGCAGAACCCCTAGCACCAGCTCGTAGCAGAGGGCACGGTCTTCTGCGCGCATCTCGTCATCAACGGTCGCCAGCAGAATGGAAGCGTAAGCGCCCTCTTCCTCAACGCGGCGCAGGACGTTAGATGCCGCGCGGCGCGCAGGCGAAACCGCGCGTGAGCCCTTGCCGCCCTCTGTCTTAGACTTCCCCGCCCTGCCCTTCGCGCCCGCGCTCATCCCAGCCTCTCGCCGGCGCGCACGCGCGAGCCGTTCAAAAAATCGCGCGCGCTCATCCGGCGCTTCCCCTCCGGCTGAACCTCTTGCACGCGCAGCAAACTCCCGTCGCCGCACGCGACCACCAGCTCGTCGCCCTGAGCCTTGACGATCTGCCCCCCGACTTCATCCGTTCCCAGCTCGCCCGCGACGCTCGCGCTCCAGATGACCAGACGCTGCGCGTTATACAGAGTGAAGGCGTTGGGCCAGGGTTGAAAGCCACGCACGCGCCGCTCTATCTGCTCGGCGTCGAGCGCCCAGTCAATGAGGCCGTCCTCGCGCCTCAGTATTGGCGCAAACGTAGCCTTCTCCTCCGCCTGCGCGCGCGGCTCTATCTCGTCCAGGCGCGCGAGCGTGTCGCTCAAAACTTCCGCCCCCATCAACGAGAGGCGCGTCATCAACTGCGTCGCGGTCTCCCCATCTTCGATCTCCGTCTCGCGCTGCAAGAGAATCGCGCCCGTGTCCAGCCCTTCGTTCATCTGCATCGTCGTCACGCCGGTTTGACGCTCGCCACGGACAATGGCCCAGTTGACGGGCGCGGCCCCCCTGTACTGCGGCAGCAGCGAAAAATGCACGTTGATGCAGCCCTTGCGCGGCGCGCGAAGAAACCCTGCGGGCAGGATGCGCCCGTAGGCGACCACGACGGCCGCGGCCGCTTCGTAAGAAGCGAACAGCTTGAGGGTCTCTTCGGTTCTTATTTTTTCAGGCTGTTCGACTGTGAGGCCGTGTGCGAGCGCGAACTCTTTAACGGGCGGTTCCCTTAACTTATCTCCGCGCCCGGCCCTGCGGTCGGGCTGCGTCCAGACGGCAGCAACCTCGTGCCCGTCCTCCAGGCAGCGACGCAACGTCGGCACCGCCGCCTCCGGCGTCCCCATGAAAATCAAACGCATATGGAAATAAGGGATGAAGGATGAGGGATGAGGGATGAATGAAAGCCGGTTGAATTAAAGATTCATTGAGCAATTCGCTCAATCACTTTCATCCCTCATCCCTCCGCCCTCATCCCTGTTTAGAACGCGCACCTGTAGTTGGAGAATTCGTAAATCTTGTTCCACTTCCCCGCCTGCTTCTTGTAGATGAAGTAGCTGTCACCTTCAAAGCCGTCCCGCTCCGTGATGACTTCGGAAGTCCCGTCCCCGTCCAGGTCCAGCCCGTCAATTAATCTTTCCAGGTAGACGCCGTTCTCTATGGCATCTATGTCGGCACCGGACATGAGATCGCTGTCCGTGAACTGTTCATACTGTAAGACGGTCGTCCGGTAGCTCTTCCCCTGCGGCTCCGCGAACAGGAAGAGGGCATAGCGCGCCGGGCCGCCCTTCTGCTTTTTGACGACGAAGCTGCCGATTAACTCGGACTTTCCATCGTTGTCCAGGTCGAGCGCAGTGAGATTGACCGTCATCAGACTGTGGAGCAGCGCGGCTGGCACACCCTTCTCTTTGTACGTCACCTGGACGAGCGGCATCAGGGCGGCGCGCTCGGCTGCGGTCGGCGACCGGCGGGTGCTTTTGCCCGCGCCAAGCGAATCTGAATTGGTCGCCAGCGCCATCACGTTCCGGTTGAGCCTGGCCGTGGAGCGCAACGTGACGTCCGCGCCGGACCGGCTGCATTCTTCATCCTTGTTCGACTTCTTGACGGTCAGCGAACCCGCCTCCGCGCCACCGAAAAGCACGCGATACTTGCGCCCCTTCGGATAATAGGAATTGGAGAAGCTAGTCATTTCCGCTTCGTCCGAGTCGCCCGCGATGGGCTGCTTGAACTGTCCGTTCTCGATGATGACGAACGGGACCATGTAAGAGGTTGGGGGCTGCGGGGCGTAAACGGTGAAGAGCACCGTGCCTTTTGAATAGCCCTCCTGAGTGGGCTGCGGTTTCGCAACCACCCCGCCAAAGAAAGACGGCAGCACGAGCGCCGCCGTCAGAAGTGAAACGAGAGTTATGCGCCTGGTACGCACGTGTTGTTCTCCTCCAGTTAAAAGGTCAATTCGTGGCTTCTAAATCGCCGCACGCTTTTCCGCCGTCCGGCTTTCGCGCGCGGCAATCTTGGCGGAAGAGACTTTGGCCTGCATGAAAAGCCCCAGGTAATCGTGCCCGCCCGCCTTGGAATCTGTGCCAGACATGTTGAAGCCGCCGAAGGGGTGGACGCCGACCAGCGCGCCCGTGCACTTGCGATTAATGTAGAGGTTGCCGACATGAAACTCCCTACGCGCGCGCTCGATCTTCTCCGCGTCGCTCGTGTAGACGGCCCCGGTCAAACCGTATTGCGTATCGTTGGCGATCTTCAAGGCGTGGTCGAAATCGTCGGCGCGGATGACGGCGAGCACCGGCCCAAAAATCTCCTCCTGCTCGATGGTCGCGCCCGGCTTCACGTCCGCAATCACTGTCGGCTCGATGAAGAAGCCCTGCTCTCCGTCCGCGCCTCCGCCCGCGAGGACGCGCCCGCCCTCCGCCTTACCCTTTTCGATATACTCGTTGATAGTCTTGAAGGCTTTCTGGTTGATGACGGCAGACATGCCGGTCGTCTGGTCCGTGGGGTCGCCGACCTTTAGCTTCTCTGTGCGCTCGACGATCTTCTCCAGCATGGGCTCGTAGATATCCTGGTGGATGATGGCGCGCGAGCAGGCGGAGCATTTCTGTCCCTGGAAACCGAAGGCGGATTGCACCACCCCCGTCGCCGCGTCGTCCAGGTCAACGCCTGCGTCAACAACGATCGCGTCCTTGCCGCCCATCTCGGCCACGACCCGCTTGATCCAGATTTGCCCCTCCTGGACTTTCGCCGCGCGCTCGTTAATCCTGAGCCCTATCTCTTTGGAGCCGGTGAAAGCGATGAAGCGAGTCAGGTGGTGATCAACGACTATGTCTCCGACTTCCGCGCCGGAGCCCGTCATGAAGTTGACCACCCCGGCAGGCATCCCTGCTTCCTCCAGAATCTCGAAGAACTTGTAAGCGATGGTCGGCGCGTCCGAAGAGGGTTTGAGGACGACCGTGTTGCCGGTGACGGCCGTGGCCACGGTCATCCCCGCCATGATGGCGAGCGGGAAATTCCAGGGTGGAATCACACAGCCCACGCCGAGCGGGATGTATTCGAGGCGGTTCTCCTCGCCTTCGATCTTCGTCAACGGCTGCTCGCCCGCGTAGCGCAGCATCTCTCGCGCGTAGAACTCGCAGAAGTCGATCGCCTCGGCCGTGTCGCCGTCGGCTTCGGCCCAGCTTTTCCCGACTTCGTGAATCATCCAGGCTGACATCTCGTGCTTGCGCTCGCGCAAAATCTCAGCGGCGCGAAACACGATGGCGGCGCGCTCGGCGGCTGGCCGAAAGCGCCAGGTCTGGAAAGTCTCGTGAGCGGTCTCGACGGCCTTCTGTGCCAGCTCGGCCGTGGCCTTCTGAAAGCGCCCGACTACTTCAGTCTTCCTGGCAGGGTTGATGCTCTCGAACTTCCCTTCCGCTTTGAGCCGCTCGCCGCCGATGACGAGCGGGTATTCGCGCCCCAACTCTCCCTTGACCTTCTCGATTGCGGCGCGCATCGCCTGCGCGTTCTCTTCCTTGCTGAAATCTGTAAAAGGCTCGTTACGAAATTCGGTCTGCATGTTTGCTCCTTGAGAAAATGAATGAAAGATTAAGGCTTATTGCTGACGTTGGAGGCGCTGCCGCGGTCGCCGTTCTGATTGAAGCCTGGAGGGACCGTGTAGGTGTTGCCGTTGACTGCGCTGGAATTGGATTCGCTCGTCCCGCCGATGCCCTGGTTCTCAGGCCCTATGCCGGCGTTTGCGCCGGTCGCACCGCCGCTACTGCTGTTCGCGCCGGTGGTTCCAGGCCCCATGTTCGCATTAGCGTTGGTCACGCTCGAATTTCCTCCGCCGCAGGCGAAAGAGAGGCTGAGAACAAACAGTAAGGTCAGAATCGTCAGGGTGCGTCGCATCAGGTTTCCTCCCGCGTTTGCCTTTTGAATTGTCTAAAGCTTTTGGATTGGGGGAATGTTACCACACTTCGCAGACAAAAACGCGGTCGCCGCTCGATGCTTCGAGGACGACCGCGCTTTATAGCTCGGACTCAAAATTTTACGACCCGTTTACCACTGGCCGGCCTTCTGCAACTTCTTAATCTTGCGCTTGACCATCTCGCGCTTGAGCGGCGTGGTGTGGTCTATGAAGACGATGCCGTCGCAGTGATCCGTCTCGTGCAGCATGCAGCGGGCGGTCAGTTCCATGCCGTCAACTTCGAACAACTGCCCGTTGACATCGTGCGCGCGGACGATGGCGCGGAACTCGCGCGTGACAGGGAAGAAGATGCCTGGGAACGAGAGACAGCCCTCCTCGCCGTTCTGCTCGCCCTCGACGCGCAGGACTTCCGGGTTAATCATGGCGATGCGCTGTGACGGGTCTTTGCCGCCGGAGCAATCCATCACGAAGAGGCGTTTCGAGACGCCGACCTGCGGCGCGGCCAGGCCCACGCCCGGCGCTGCGTACATCGTCTCGAACATATCGGAGACCAGCTTTTTGAGTTCGTCGTCAAACTCCGTGACGGGCTCGCCCGGCTTCAGGAGCACGGGCTCCGGGTAATGCTTAATTTCCAGTAATGCCATCTCTCTTTTCCTTCTCTAAGGACAGGCCGGTGCGACCAAAACCAGCTATTTCACCTGCCGATTTTACGATAAAACGACGGCCCGCGCCAGCGAACAGCTTTGGAAGCGCGGGACCGCCCAACCGTTGCCAGACCTCGCCGGGAAGGACCGGATTTAAGCCGCTTCAGGCTCAAGGTATGAGCTTGCGAAATCGGCTCCCCCGGCGGCGCAAGCGGCGAGCGCCGCTGCGGGGACGGTACGCTGCGCTCGGGCCTCCGCGAGCGCGAAAATGTGGCGGCGGTCGTCGCCAAAGCCGAAGTGCCAGCGAGACTCCATCCGGCGCACTCTGAGGCCGGCGCGCTCGCAAAGGGAACGTAAATCTTCCCGGCTGCTCAGCGCGTGAATGTGGCCGGGCGTGTGGCTCTCAAGCGGCATGGTCAGGACGACTCGCCCGCCGGGTTTGAGAACGCGCGCAATCTCCCTGACCACGACGAGGGGCTCCGGCAGGTGTTCTATGACCTCGGAAGCGATGACGAGGCTCAGCGATTCGTCCGGGTAAGGAAGACGCGTGACGCTGCCCGTCAGAAAGTCCGCGCGCCCGGCAACGCCCTTATGCGCGCTCAGGCGGCGCGCGTAAGAGACCGCCTCCGGGCTGATGTCCAGGCCGTGCCCCGTCCAGAAAGGTTTCATCATCAGAATCTCGCTCAGGATGACGCCGGACCCGCAGCCTAAATCGGCAACGCTCCCGCGCCCCGCCGGCATGGCGGCAACGACCTCTTTGACGAAGTTCAGTCGCGCCGTCGCCGACGGTTGCAGGGCGTAAGTGAAGTGCGTGACGACCGGATAGAATGTCTGGTCATAAATCCTCGCGCGGGCTTCGTCAAACGGAAGGTGAGAGTCTCCCCCGCGTCGCAGGCGTATGTAGGTGCGAAGCAGGCGCGCGACCTCTTCCGGCCCAGTCTCTGTGACGGCCAGCACGTCCGCGATGATGCGCTCGGCCCTGGCCCACATGGAGTA
>DATEMM010000044.1:0-6162 GCA_035275605.1 Pyrinomonadaceae bacterium | reverse complement strand
GGTCATTGCGCTCAAGCGCCGCCACGCCCTCCGCCACGAGCGCGTCCGCTTTACCCTGGCCGCCTGGAGACTGCTGTGGAAGGGACGCTCGCGCCTGAAGAGAGAGCCCCCCGGCCGCCGCCAGAACCAGGCCGGCCAGGGTCAACTGGAGGCTTTTAACCAGATGATTTGAGCGCGCCATGATGCTTGGTCTTTTGGTCTTCTATGGTATCAAAAACGAGAGGCGCGGGAGGAGTCGCGATTAACCTTCTCCCGCGCCGCTTGTTCTATCACCAGAGAGGCTCGTCAGTAAGTAAGCCTTACGCGAATCTGGACGACGCGCGGGCGGTAGCCTGCGTCGATACTGGAGAAGCCGAAGCCGATAGCGTTTTGCAGGTCGCTGCCCGGCTGCGTCAGCCTGTGGCGGTTGAAGATATTGAAAGCCTCCAGGCCAAGCTCCAGCGTGAAGGACTCAGCGAGTCGCGTCTTCTTGAGCAGGCTCACGTCCTCGCTGAAGAAAGGAATGTCGCGGGCCTGGTCAATCACTGGCGATGCGCTGCCGAAGAACCTCAAGGGGTCGGCGTAGTAAGTTACGTAAAGCGGGTTGAGTGCGCCGCCAATCAACTCGGCCGGCGCTCCCTGGTTAAAGCTCGGCGGCGAGGAGAAAGCGCCTGGGTTGAAGATCAGCGCGCGCCCGTTCACCAAATCCTGGTTGCCAGTGAGAATGGGCTGCCCTGTCAAATTCGGCCGTATGTCCGTGCAGAAGCCGGTCGGCCCTGCGCAACTGAACGCGTCCTGGCCCGTCCGGCGAATGACCAGGGGCAGGCCTGACTGGTAGCGCTGAATGCCGCTGAGTTGCCAGCCGCCCAGCAGCTTGTCGCTGAAGCCGCCGCCGCTTAGCCAACGCCTGCCTTTGCCGAAGGGAAGCTCGATCAGGTAGTTGACGACGAAGACATGCGGGATGCTATTGGGCGAAACCGCGCGCAGCGAATTCCGGTCATACGGATTCTGCAAGATGCTGCCGATGGGCGAGCCGCCGAACAAATCTTCCGAAGCGTCCGTGATCAGTTTCGAGAAAGTATAGGAGACGCCAAACTGTATACCGCGCGAGAAGCGGCGGTCGAGCTTGATGGTTCCGGCGTTGTACCAACTGCGCCCCAGGCTTTCCAGTTGATTCCTGATTTGGCCGTACTGCGGGTACGGCTTCAAAGATTGTCCGACGCTGCCGGTGAAGGTCGGGAAGACAGAGGCCGGGCTCGCCGGAAGGGTAACGCCGACGCTCTGGGCGAAGGTGCGCTCGTTGGCGTTGACGCTCGCGAGCGGCTTGTTCAAAAGCTCAAAGCCGAGCTTGAGGGCGTTGAGCGGGATGGCGTTGATGCGCTCCAGGTCCGACCTCAAACGATCTGCGCGATGGCCCGTGTAGCTCAGTTGAATGACGAAGTTGTAGGGCAGTTCGCGCTGCAAGTCCAGGCCGTATTGCAGCGTGCGCCCGGTCCTGAAGTTCTCGCCGAAGTAATCTATGTCGCTCCCTAGGAATTGACCGTTCGGGTCTGTGCCGGGAGTTGGCAGGTAGTTGCGCAGGAAGAGATTCGGGTTGGCGTCGGCCCCGCCGTTGATGTTGGCCGGGCGCGGCGAGTTGTAACCAATCGTCCCTTCCGTCAGCGTGTTGTTTCCGGCGAACCCGTAGAGAATCGGCGCGTAGTAGAGGCCGATGCCGCCGCGCACCACCGTCTTGTCGTTGAGCGAGTAGGCGAAGCCTAAGCGCGGACCGATGTTTGAATAGTCGGGCCGGGCCAGCGTCCTGTGCTCGGCCTGCAACCCGCTTTGGCCTCCGGCCCCGACGATTGCCCCGAGACGGCCGCCCGCCGCCGGGTTCGGCACATCAGGGTCGAACCCGCGGAAGCGGTCGCGCGATTCGTAGCGCAGGCCCGGCACGTCATAACGGATGCCGGCGTTAATCGTCAGCTTCTGCGTCAGGCGCATGTCGTCCTGGAAGAAGTAGGAATGAGAGAACTGACGCCAACCGGGATCCAGGTTCTGCACGCTGTTGAAGGAGAACTCGGTCGCTCCCGTCAGCAAACTCGCAATCGGGAAACCCTGGTCGTTGAGGTCGCAGCAATTGTTGGCCGTCTGGTTGGCCCTGAAGTTAATCTCACCGCCTGGGTCCAGGAGCTGGTGCACGTTGAACTGGCTGGAGCGGACGTCGGCCCCAAACTTCATCGTGTGCCTGCCGCGCACGTAGGTCATGAAGTCCGTGAACTGCATGCCGTTGTCGCGCAACTGGTCGCTGAAGAAGGTCGAGCCGATGCCCTGATAAGCCCGGACGTTCGGGTTGAAGGGATCGGCCGCGTCGCCGTAGCCGGGAAAATCGATTTTCGGGAAGGCCTTGCCCTGGACCGAGCCCGCCGGGAAGCCCAGCGAGTAGGTATCGAAGCCCTCGGTCGTGTTCTTATTGGCCACGTCATAGCGGTTGTAGCCTGCGTTGAAGTGGTTGAGCAGGGTGGGGCCGAAGGTGTAATCGTGTTGCAGGCGGAAAAAGTGCGACTTGAAGAACTGGTCCCAGACGCCCGTCCTGACGAAGGGTTCTGGAAAGCGCGGCGCGCCCCCTTGCAGGCGCGTGTTATCGCGGAACGAGTAGCTGAAAGCGATGCGCTGTTTGTCCGACGGGACAAAGTCGAACTTGAAGGTCGGGCTGTTCATCACGTTCGGCACTTCCGACTGTGCCAGATAGTTGCGGAAGACGCCCGGCCGCGTCGGAGCCGGGAAGAACTGCGCGATGCGCAGGCCGACCGGGTCGATGATGGATTGGCCCGTGACCGGGCTGACGTAGCCGCGCAGGTCGTTGTTCGGAATCTGGTTGCGACTGTTGACGGGCATCGTCGGGTCGTAAATGCGTATCGGCCCGCCGTTGAGCGCGAGCACGGTTGGGTCCGTCAAGAGTTCGCCGAAGTCGCCCTGGCGCATTCTGAGCGTGGGCACGGAGACGAAGACGTTCTCGCCGATGGCTTCGCGGTAGCCCTCGAAGTTGAAGAAGAAGAAAGCGCGGTTTCTCCCGCTGATATAGTAAGGCCCGCCCTCGCCGAAGCGCGGCAGGACGATGGGGCCGCCGACGTTACCGCCGAAGTTGTGCCTGTGCTCGCGATTGATGGGGAGCCCCTGCGCGTTGTTCAGAAAGCTGTTGGCGTTGAGCGCGTTATTCTGCCAGAGGTTATAGACCTCGCCGTGGAAGTCGTTGCCGCCGGACTTGAGCGTGAAGTTGACGATGCCGCCCGAAGAGTTGCCGAACTCGGCCGAGTAGTTGCTGGTCGAGAGCGTGAACTCCTGGTAGGCGTTCGGCCCCGGCGCGACCTCCGTGAAGAACGTGCCCTTCTGGGTTCGCCTCGTCGCCGCACCGTCAATCAAAATCTCTGTGCCAAGACTCTGGCCGCCGCTGACGCGGAAGTTGGAGGCGTTGACAGCAGTGTTGGAGGCGTTGCCGCTGGAACCTGCCGTCACGGTGCTGTCGAGGAAGATGAAGGCCAGCGGCGTGCGCCCGGCCGTTTCGGACGTGACAAGCAGTGGCAGCTCTTTGACCTGGCGCTCGGTGACGTTGGTTTGCCGCACGGGGGTGTCGGTCTGGAGCACGGTCGTGTCGGCCGCGACCGTGACGACATCCGTGACCTGGCCTATCTCAAGCGTCACGTCGGCGCGGCGCGTGACCTGGACGGCGACCTGTATGCGCTCCACCGTCGCCGACTTGAAGCCGGCGGCCTCGACCGTCAAGCTGTAGGGCGCGGCCTTCAGCTCGGGCACGCTGAACGTGCCTTCGTCCGAAGTCGTAGCCTCCCTGACCTCGTTGCTTTCGAGGTTGGTGACGGTGACTTTGGCGTTGGCGACGACAGCGCCGTTAGGGTCCGTGACTGTGCCGGTGATAGAGCCTCGGTCACTTTGTGCGGAGGCCGACGAGACGCAAGCCGCCGTCAGCAGGATCAACACGAGCGCGTAGAACTTTTTGGGTTTCATGACCACTCCTTGTAAATCCCCGACGGGCATCAGGGAGACGAATTTATTCCGGCGAATGTCTGCCGTCCGGGCGAGTTCCGGGAAGTGAGCGAGTGCCGAAGCTCACTTCACGAAGCGCTCGTCTGCCGTCACTACAAGCTCTAGGACAGTCGATAAACTTCAGGACAGTCGATAAACTTCGGGGGAAGCTTCTTACAAGCTGATTCCGCCTGGGCTTATTTAAGCGGATACGTAAACGGTTAACTAGATGCTAACGGCTTATAACAGGGCTTTTTATGCCGTGTCAAGGTTTTTTTAAAACGGGCCGTGAAAGGATGGCGGCCGGGCCAATTCCTGCGGAGCAGGCGCATGCGAAGAGTCGGGCTCCGGCGACGAGGCGAATCTCAAGACCAGACCCTCCAAAGCCCTTCCGTCTTCTTCCAGACGAGCCCCAGGCGGCGGCAGGCTCTACTCTGGCGGGTCCAGGTAAAAGTAGGAAAAGTCTTTGCCGCGCTGGCTATTGACATTCAGCTTCGAGGGGAATATCGTGCGCCCGCGTCTCACTTCTCGCGTCCCGCTGGCAGCAGCCCAAACCCCGATCCTCGCTAGTCACACATAGTCTGATTGAGAGATTAATTTAAAAGACAATGAAGCCCACACTAGATCACTATCCAGTAAAGTTATGGATTCGCGTCACGCTCTTAGCCCTGTCATTTGTTGTCCTGCTTCTCCTCTCCTCGACCAACGCGGTCAAGCTTAAAGATGAATATGTTCCGAAGCCGTCTCAAGGCGAGTTGAGCAAGGAATTAAAAGAACTGATCCAGCAAGAACACGCGACGGCGGTTGGGGAGATTAAGACGAGTTTAGAACAGATGGATACGTGGTATCACTACAAGTTCATTTTGATTGGCGGAGTAATAGCTTTATTCCTGGGCCATTTCAGTCTTCTGGGTAAGCAGGAGGAGAGCGCCGCTCCCAGGTCGTCGGAGAGGCTTTTGGAAACCGTTTTAGTGTCAAACCGTACCGGGGCGATGTTGACCCTGATCTGTGTCGTTGCTTTCGTCATAGACATGCACATCAGGTCAAACATCAACGGCATTCAACATCTGGGCCAATGGATTTCCAATTATGTTGAGCCGGTGTATTTACAGGCGTCGGTTGATACGGCTGGGGTGAGATTCATTCCCTGGGAAACATTTATTCGTTTACCGAAGGAAACGAGTAGCACAATTTATACCATCTCATTCAGCATTCAATTGCACTACATGACGATGATCGGCTACATACTTTTTTTGGTGGTCTTTCAGAATGTCAGCATGCGAAATAAAAGAGCGAATCGGCAGCAGATAGCTGTCATCGGATTTGTGTTAGTCCACCTCTCCTTACTGGCGTTCATAATAGTTGCTCATACCGTTCGTGACACTTTTAACGTCGGGTGCTTTCCCCTGATTCCTTTGAAGGTTTGTTCGCTTAGCGGATCACAAGGCTCCACCTATTACGTTATCGCCTGGCTATTCCTGATAGTATTAAACCTGCCTTATTTGTACCCGCCACTTTCCAGACTTCATTCAGGTATGAGAGCGACTGAGCCGGAAGCGGCAACACCGAATACATCAACGGACACTATTTGATCTATTAAATAGTGGGAGAAACATAGTATAAAAGCATCGGCCGCAACCTCCGGGCCAAACAACGGAATGCCTTCAGGAAAAACACACGACGCGATAACAATCATCCTCGCCGCGCCCACGTTCGTGGCCGCGTGGGGCGTGACGGGCAGTCCGGCGCTGGCGCTCGTAGTAACCGCGGCGATGCTCTTTGGCGGCTTCATGTTCGGCCCGGACCTGGACATACAATCGCGCCAGTACGCCCGCTGGGGAATTTTCCGTTTCCTCTGGTTCCCGTATCGTGTGCTCTTCAGGCACCGCTCCAGGTGGTCGCACGGCATTATCTTCGGGACGCTGATTCGCGTTCTCTACTTCACGCTGGTGCTGGCGCTTCTGGTCTCGGCGGGCGTTTACCTGCGCGCCATGCTGGCAAACGGCCCCGCGCCGTCATTCGGCGAGATAGTACAGGCGTGGCGTGCGATTGAAGCGGGCGTGAGAGAAACTGTCGGAGAGCACGCGGCCTGGGCCGTGATGGCGGGCCTGTGGTGGGGAGCGGCGAGCCACACGTTGACGGACGTCACGTGGTCCGTGCTCC